>CAKZSF010000249.1 GCA_937920575.1 uncultured Sphingomonadaceae bacterium
TTTGCCCGCGCGGAAGGCGCTGCTTTTGTCGGTGGCTCGGGCATCGATCAGCCAGAGGGTTTCCTCTCGGCGCCAACCTCGACAGACAGCGATGCCAACCGCGCATTTGGCACCTTGCAATATGTCGCGAGCGGCGATGCAGCAGGGTTTGACGCGGACCCGGAAACGCAGCTGATCGATCTGGTGCATACGCTGAAAGCGGGCCATCGCCAAGGCGCAAGCTGGGTGATGAACTCGGCCACCTTGGCCCAGGTGCGCAAGCTCAAGACGACTGATGGCGCGTTTCTGTGGCAACCGGGTCTGGTCGAGGGTCAGCCCGATCGCCTGCTTGGCTATCCCGTGGTCGAAGCGGAGGACATGCCCGATATTGCCGCTGGCGAATTCCCGATTGCATTCGGCAACTTCAAAGCCGGCTATCTGATCACTGAACGCAGCGCGACTAGCATTCTGCGCGATCCGTTCACGAACAAACCCTTCGTCCATTTTTATGCGACGAAACGGGTTGGCGGCCAGGTTCTCGACAGCGCAGCGATCAAGCTGCTGAAGATCGAGGCCTAAACGATCCTCATGCGGGGTCAGCTCCCCTTCTGACCCCGCCCCTCAGGAACTGCCGCCCGGGGGCGAGCCGCGACCTCCCCGGCTCGCCCCCTACGCTGCTTGAAACTCAAATCAGGAGACCGCCATGAAGCGGGCTGTAATCGTGCCACCTGACCTGTCCGGCGATCCGCTGGATGCGCTAAAATCGTGGCTTGCCATATCAACCAGCCACGAAGACGGGGCGCTTGTCGACCTGTTGGGTGCGGCGCTGGATCTGTGCGAAGCCTTTATCGGACAAACGCCGCTGCAGGCCGAATACGAGAGCATACTGCCTGTGCTTGCGCGTTGGCAAACGCTGGCCGCTCGGCCCGTTGTTGCGATCACCGCAGTCGAGGGCGCGCCGGTTGACGGAGAGCGTTTCGCGCTGGATCTCACAGACTACGAGATCGAGATCAATCCGCGCAGTGAAGGCTGCGTGCGCGTGCTCCGCTCTATCGGCACCAGCCGTATTGCCGTTCGCTACACCGCGGGATTGGCTGTCGAATGGGGCCAATTGCCTGATGCGCTCAAACACGGAATCATCCGCCTTGCTGCTGCCTCTTATCGCAGCCGGGGTGAAGACTCCGTCTTGGCGACTATGCCCAGCGCAGTGGCCGCCCTGTGGCAGCCCTGGCGGCAGGTTCGCCTGACGTGATTGAAGCGAAGCGCAATGCCTCGTCGAACGGGCTCGCTCAAAGGCTTTCCGCAAAAGCTGGAAAAATCGCCGCTGCCCACGCCGAGGATATCAAACGTGAAGCACGCCGCGACCCTTGGCGTTGGAGAGATCCCAAATTGCTTTGGCCGTTATTGTGATGTGCCCTTGCCCGCCGGGCGCGGCCCGAATTTCACCGGAAGGTAATTGACCCATGGAAAGTCAACTGCGCGCAAGCCTGATTCAATGGCTGCGTGATGATCCCGCTTTGGCGGACCACATCAACACGTTCACTGAGGAAGCTCCACTCGAGGCCAATCCGCCATGGCTCGGCATCGCCGCCAGCGCGAGTGCGGATTGGAGCGTGAAAACGCGCAAGGGCCGCGAGGTTCGCATCGCGTTGGAGTTGCATCTGCGAAGCGATGATGCCGCGGTCGCCAGCGCCTTGATTCAGTCCATCGATGAGCGAATCGAGGCATTCCCGCGCGTCCAGCCACACTTCGAAATCGCCTCCAGCGTTTTCCTGCGGGCTCGCGCCGAACAACGCTCCCGCAATCGCCGCGTCGTGCTGATTGAACACCGCTTCCGCTTGCTAGCACCAGATGCTGCCTAACCCTCTTTCCCTCAGACTTTGGAGAATATCATGACTGCCCAGAAAGGCTCCGCATTCCTGCTCAAAATTGGCGATGGCGCGTCGCCACCGGACTATGAAACTGTGGCGGGCCTGCGCACCACGCAAATGTCGATCAACGGCGATACCGTTGTTGTCACCAGCAAGGATTCGGGCGGCTGGCGCGAGCTGCTCTCGGGCGCTGGCACACGCTCGGTCAGTGTCAGCGCCGCTGGGATTTTTCTGGGCAGTCAGGCCGAAGCATCAATCCGCTCGCATGCCTTGGCCG
The DNA here is from genome assembly GCA_937920575.1 of uncultured Sphingomonadaceae bacterium. Taxonomy (GTDB): domain Bacteria; phylum Pseudomonadota; class Alphaproteobacteria; order Sphingomonadales; family Sphingomonadaceae; genus CAKZSF01. The sequence goes on from CAKZSF010000249.1 coordinate 2,128, forward strand.
GAACGATCGAGACGTATGAATTGTCGTTCGAAGACGGTGCAAAGCTGCATGGTGACTTCCTGATCCAGAGGCTCGATTATGCGGGTGATTTCAATGGTGAGCGCACCTATTCGATGGTGCTGGAAAGCTCCGGCGCGGTGACGCCCGCATGAGCGAGACGGCCTATCGCCCGGCAAACCCTGCGCGTGGAGAAGCTTCGCTCGAGGTCGCTGGACACGCGCTTCTGTTGCGGCCCTGCTTTACAGCACTGGTTGCGGCGGAGGAAGAGTTCGGCCCGCTTTTTGCTTTGGTCGAGCGGGCGGGCACGGGCGAACTGCGCCTTTCCGAGATGGCTGGTCTGTTCTGGCATTGCCTCGAGGATCAAGGCGCCACAACGCGCGAAGAATTGAGCGAAGCCGTGTTGCAAACCGGCCTTGCCGCCTGCGCCAAACCCCTGCGCGCCTTGCTTAGCCAAATCCTGCAAGGATCACAGTGAGCAGTGAACCCCAAAGCTTTGCCAGCACCGCGCAGCAGCTCTGGGCTGTTGCCGCAACTGTCCTGCATTGGACGCCGGACACGTTCTGGCTCGCAACACCAGCCGAGCTTGTGAGCGCCTTCCCCGCCGAAGCCGCACCCGCTCAGAACACCATGACACGCGCCGATCTGGAGCGCATGCTCAAAGGAACGAACAATGGATGATGCTGTCGACACGCTGTTGATTGATGTCCGCGCCAGCACGCAGGATTTTCAGCAGGATATTGAGGCCATGCGCGGCGTGTTCGACGCAACGTTGGTCGATGGGTTCGCCACCGCCGGCAACGTGCTCGAAAGAGGGCTGACGTCGGCTATTCGCAAAGGCAGCTTGGGCTTCGATGACCTGAAATCCATCGCGCTCAAAACTCTCAACGAGATCGCGGCGCAATCGCTGCAAATGGGATTGAGCGGCATTTTTTCTGGATTGGGCGGAGAGAGCTCTGGCGGTCTGGGCGGGCTGCTTAACGGTGCCATTGGCGCGATTTTCGGGCTGCCAGGGCGCGCGATGGGCGGCTCGGTGTCGCCGGGGAGCCCCTATCTTGTGGGAGAACGCGGGCCTGAATTGTTCGTCCCGACCAGTGCAGGCCGGGTTGAGGCCAATGCGGGTGCATCTGCACAAGGGCGCGATGTTCGCGTTGCCATTCAAGTCGCGACCCCGCGCGGCACAGATAGTCCGGTCGCGCTGCAACGATCGGCTCGACAAGTCGCTAGCAGCGTCCGCCGCGCGCTGACGAACGTCTGACCAAGGAGTCTCACACATGGCATTCTGGTTGGCCGACAAACGTGATGGCCAAGATTTCAGCTATATCCAGCGGTTCGATCCGCGGTTTTGGACTGTCGATTTTCCCCGCCCGATGATGGCCAGTGTCATCAATGACGGCGATGCGGAAATCCGGGTTCACTGCGAATTTTATCATCAGAACGAATTGGCGGGACTGATTTGGGCGAGCGAAGACACGCTCGATCACCCCTTGCTCGCCTATGCGACGGATCGCGACTATTCGCACACCACTTTGCGTTTCCGTTGGCGCTCCAACAACTTCATTCCACTCGACCAAGTGCACGGCCCAACGCTCACGATTGAGGGGCGTGATGAAGCGGGGAATGCGCGCAGCTGGTATGTGCGGCTTTGGAACTATGCCGTTGGCACGCCGACCGATGCGGTCGTGACTTTGAATTTCAGCGAACTCGACGGCGGCTTCTTGTTGCCCAGCGAAGCCGACCGGGTTTATCCGGCCGATATCGACCGGATGTTCATTTCGCTGGTTCCGCCCGGCTACACCCCTGGCGATAGCAGTCGATTTACCACGCCGGTCTTGGCCAATGTGAAACTCTCGGAAATTCGCTGCGAAGGGTTTCGCGCAACGCTGGAAATTGGCGATGTGATGGTCCCGCCGCACGGTATCCAGATGGCGACCGCCTATGATGACAGCTACAATCAAACACCGGCACGGCTGCTCAGAAACATCCGTGGGCTCGGCTATCGCGACAAGATCATCCATTATGTCGGAATGAGCCATTTTATGCGGCTCAAGGATTTCAACGGCGAATTGTTGGTGGATCCCAATGTGCCCCTGGGCTTGCCCGGAACGCGCTGGAATTTGACCTATTTCAAGGAATGCGCATCCCAGGGGTACGAGCCGATTGTCTCGCTTTCCTATGAATTGTTTGCCGATTATTGCCCCGATGCATGGCGCCAGCTCGCACATGATGGGACGCCCGCCGAGACGGGCTGGGTCCCGCCCTCAACTTTGCTGTCGCCCGCCAATCCAGACGCGATGGACTGGCTGAAAGCTGTCGCGGTGTTGTTTGTCGGCTTGCTGAAAGTCGCGGGCCTACCGATCCGCTTCCAAATTGGTGAGCCCTGGTGGTGGGTCACGCCGGACCGGAAAATCTGCCTCTATGATGCCGCTTCGCAGGCTGCATTTGGCGGTTCCCCGCCTGTCATCGAGGACATCGACGCCGCGCTTAATCAGGCTCAGATCGATTTGCTGGATTCGGCTGGTGCACTGCTCGCTCAATCCACCGCCGATCTGGGACAGGCGGTTCGCGACGCAGCCGCACCCGAGACGGCTGAATTGCTCTTGCTGACTTTCACCCCGACCATTCTTGATCCGGTAGCGCCCGAGTTAAAACGAGCCAATTTGCCGACAGGCTGGGCCTATCCCGCCTTCGATCGCTTGCAGGTCGAGGATTATGACTGGCTAACCGGCGGCGATCAGGCGCTCCGGCGCGCGGCCTATGAAGAGGTCAACTCACGGCTTGGCTATCCAATCGACAAGCAAGATTACCTCTCTGGATTTGTGCTCCTGCCTGCCGATGCGGAGCTGTTCTGGCAGCGCATTGATGCGGGGCTGGACGAAGCGCGCAGCCGCGACATTGAGGAGCTGTTCGTGTGGGCGCTGCCCCAGGTCAATCGCGACGGATACACCCGGCTCGCGCAATCTTTGGAGGATGATATGCAACCCTTTGACGACCTTCTTTATCCTTTGCCGCTGGGTCGTGACACGGGCATTGGTCCCGAGTTTTCGACTTCAGTCAGTGTGACAGCATCGGGCCATGAACGGCGGTCCAGCCTGTGGTCAGATGCCAGGCTGCGCTATGATGTTGGGCCGGGTGTCCGTTCTGAGAACGAGCTGGGCATTCTGCTGAGCTTTTTCCGCGCACGGCGCGGGGCGGCGCGTGGATTTCGCCTGACCGACCCATTCGATTTCAGCTCAAACGACTTGCAGAAGAGCCCGACTGAAACCGATCAGCTGATTGGGGTGGGAGACGGCCAGACGGCGGATTACCAGCTGACCAAATCATACGGAAGCGGGCCAGAGCCGCAGATTAGGCCCATCACTCGACCCCGCGCAGACAGTCTGATGATCAATGTCGATGGTTCGTCCACCAGCGGTTGGTCTTTGCTGCCCGGCGGTCTCATCCGGTTGGACGAAGCGCCTTCGCCCGGAGCCGAGGTGCGCGCTGGTTTTCTGTTCGATGTGCCGGTTCGCTTCGCTGAGGATCGCCTCGATATCTCCAGCGCAACATTCGCAGCCGGCGAAGCGCCGAGCGTTCCTCTCGTCGAAATCCGCGAGGCGGTATGAGTCATATATTCTTCACGCAAGAGCTCGAGGGCGTTGCGACATTCTGGCGGATTCATCGCCGGGATGGAGTGACTTTGGGCTTCACAGCCCATGATCGCGATCTGTGGTTTGCCCGCATCCTGCATCGCGCAGCACCCGGCATGCTGCCCGCCGCCATCAGACGAACCGCAGATTTGAGCGAAGACAGTGCGGAAATGAAGGGTGCATTCTCGCATGACTCCATCTCGGCGCAGGACTTGGCGGCAGGGCTATTTGATGCAGCCCGGATAGAAGTCGGCGCAGTCAATTGGGAGACGCTCGACAACGCGATCCTGTATCGCGGAGAGATTGGCGCGGTTAGCGAAGAGAGCACGCAATTTTCTGCAGAGTTGCGCTCGGCCAAGACTGATTTGGATATCGACACAGTGCCGCGCACCAGCCCGACATGCCGGGCGACATTTTGCGGGCCTGGTTGTGCGCTCTCGCCCTTGCCTTTTTCGCACGAACTGACGGTTGCTTCAGTTGATCAGAACAATCAGCGACTCACACTAGCTGGCGGCCCCGCGCCGGGCAATTTGGTGGGCGGCTACGCGCGCTTTGTCGGCGGCGCCGCAGCTGGCTTGCGTTTCGAAATTGTTGCTGCTGATGGCGGAGCAATTGTTCTGGACAACGTATTGGATCCGGCAACTCAACCCGGAGACCGGGTTCTGGTGGTGGAGGGATGCGACCACACGCTGGCAACCTGTGCGAACCGGTTTGCCAACTCCGCAAATTTTCAAGGTGAGCCGTTTCTGCCGGGCAATGATTTGATTGCACGCTATGGCGGCAGCAATTGATGGCCGCAACCGCGGGGCAGCGTTTTGCCGTTGCCGCTCAGTCTTTGGTTGGGGTGCCGTTTCGGTTGCACGGGCGCTGCTTAGTCAACGGGTTGGATTGTGTTGGTCTGGTGGCGTCGTCGCTTGGCCGTGCTGGCGCGAAAACCGTCACAACGCCGTCCGGCTATGCGCTGCGCAATCGGTCGATTGATCACATGTTGGGCTTTGCCACAGCCAATGGCTTTGCAGAGACGAACTCACCTGTTTGGGCCGGCGATCTGCTGCTTTGCGCGGTTTCCGCAGCACAGTTTCATCTGGTGATTTGCGGCCCTGATCGTCGGTCGTACATCCATGCGCATGCCGGCTTGCGCAAAGTGGTGAGCACGCCCGGCGATCTTCCATGGTCGCCACTCAAACATTGGCGCCTCGCCGATTTAACTGGAGCTTAGAAACATGGCCACTTTGGTACTCACTGCCGTTGGGTCGGCAATTGGCGGCCCTTTTGGAGGGGGTATTGGCGCGCTGATCGGACAACAGATCGACAGTTCCGTCCTGGGAGGAAGGCGATCACGCGAAGGGCCACGCCTGAAAGAGTTGGAAGTGACAACGTCCAGCTATGGAACGCCAATAGCGCGCCATTTCGGCTCTGTTCGCAAGGCCGGAACGATCATCTGGTCGACTGATTTGATCGAGGGCAAAGAGACCAGCGGAGGCAAGAACCAGCCAAAGGTTACCACCTACACCTATTCGGTGAGCTTTGCGGTCGCTTTGTCCAGCAGGCCAATTCTGGGTGTCGGGCGAATTTGGGCTGACGGAAATCTCTTGAGAGGAGCCGCAGGAGATCTCAAAACGGGTGGCGCGCTGCGCATTTATGACGGGCATGGCAATCATGACGCAGATCCGTTGATGGCATCAGCGCAAGGCAGTCAAACGCCTGCTTATCGCGGCTTTGCCCATGCCGTTTTCGAGGATCTTCAACTCGCCGACTATGGCAATCGCATTCCCGCGCTTACATTTGAAATATTCGCAGATGAGGGTGAAGTCTCGCTCATAGATCTGCTCACGCCGATCAAGGCGCAGCCACAGGTGGAGCGATCTTTGACGAACCTTCAAGGGTTCAGCGATGAGGGCCACACGCTCGCCAGCAATCTTACCGCTTTGGGGCAAGTCTATCCCTTCGCTCTCGATGCCAGTGGCTCTGCCGCAAGGATCACATCCAGTGACGTGACGTCCGGTGCAATCCCAACATTGCCTCCGGCGACGGCGGCTGGTGATGCTGACAGCTTCGGCACACAATCCGGCTCGGTCCATATCCGCGATGCCGGGGGCGCTCACGCCCCTGATGCGCTGCGCTACTACGATAAGGCTAGAGATTATCAGGCCGGCCTACAGCGGGCAGAAGGTAAGGCAAAAGAAGGGCGCAGCATCACCATCGAGTTGCCCGCTGTATTAGAGGCCGGGGCAGCACGACAACTCATCAATCAAAGTTCGGAACGTGCAAGAACAGCCCGCGAAACTCTTGTGTGGCGCACGGCAGAACTGGATCCGGATTTGGGCCCAGGGAAAATCGTGCGTGTGCCAGACAAGCCGGGTCTGTGGATTGTCGATAGCTGGGAATGGCGCGAACATGGGGTTGAGTTGGAACTGACGCGTTTGCCGCATTTGCCAGTCCAAACTTCAACCGGTGATCCCGGCAATGCTTTGGCGCCGCCGGATTGGGCTATTGATCCGACATGGTTGTTCGCATTCGAGTTGCCATGGGATGGTTCGGGAACACCAGATAACCCACAAATTCTCGCAGCTCTTTCGGCTGAAACGGCAGGATGGAAAGGTGCGGCGCTGTATGCAGACGCCGATGGGCAGCTCAACGAAATCGCGACGGCTGATCGCAATCGCAGTGTGGTGGGCACGACGGTTCAGGAATTGCCACCCTCGCAAAGTGTCCTGCTGGAGAACGGCAGCAGCGTGCTAATCGAGCTGGTGGCGGAGGATCAAGCGCTGACCAACACCGATTGGGCAGGGCTTTCCAATGGTCAGAATTTGGCCGTGGTCGGCGGTGAGCTGATCCAGTTTGGCACCGCAGAGCATGTCTCTGGCAAGCGATGGCGGATCAGCCATTTGCTGAGAGGCCGCGGCGGCACCGAAACGTTAGCGATCAGGGGTCACCCGGTGGGCACTGCATTCGCCATGGTCGATGAAAGCGCAATCCGACTGGATGCCGCCGACTTCGCCAGCCGCGATAACGCGAACATCGCCGCCATTGGACTCGCAGATGATGAACCGGTCTATGCGCCTCTCACCAATGGCGGAATCGCCACAAAGCCGCTTGCGCCAGTGCACGGATCCGCACGTGAAAGCGCGGCCGGTGGGTTGGAACTATGCTGGATTCGACGCGCGCGAGGCGCTTGGAACTGGCCGGACGGAGTTGATGCGGCCTTGGTCGAACAATCGGAAAGCTACCGCGTTGGACTGGGTACTGTTGCGGCTCCTGATCTGACTTGGGACGTGTCCGACCCTCAGCTTCTGATCGACGCGAGCACGCACGCAGGCCTTCAAACGAACCATGCTGGCAAACCATTTTGGGTGCGACAGATCGGCACGCATGCGCTGTCTGATCCACTACTCCTTCACACTGTATTCTGATCAACCAAGAGGCCTAAGCCATGACCGAACCGATCTCCTTCACCAACGCTAGCCCGCGCTTTGCCCTGCCGTTTTTGTCGCCAGGGCAGGCGCAAAAGGAATTCACCGTCAATCAGGCGCACGCAGTGCTCGATTCCCTAGTTCATCTGGTGATCCAGGGCACATCCAACACGCCGCCAGCGAGCCCGCAAGAAGGCGAGTGTTGGCTTGTCGGATCAAGCCCTTCCGGCGCCTGGGCCAATCAAGCCGAAACCATCGCGGCCTATCAAGCAGGTGTCTGGCTGTTCATTGCGCCGGTCGTGGGTATGCAAACCTACGACGTGAGCGCCGGGCAGAGCGCGCGCCTTACCGATAGCGGCTGGGTCTATGCAGCGAATGTCGCCTCGCCTGCTGGTGGCACAAATATAGACAGCGAAGCCCGCACCGCGATTGATGCGCTTATCTCAGCCCTGTCTGACGCCGGAGTGCTTCCCACCACTTAAGTGGCTGCGCGAGCGTTACGCGGCGTAGCGCGCCTGATCTTCCAATCCCGCTTCTTCAAATCCCTTGCGGCGCAAGCGACAGGAATCGCAGCGGCCACAGGCGAGGCCGTCCTCTGTTGGATCATAGCAAGACCAGCTCCAACCAGAATTGAGCCCCAATCGCGCACATTCACTGGCAATGTCTGCCTTAGTCATTTCTTGAAGCGGCGCATGGACGGTAAAGGGTTCGCCCTCGACCCCCGATTTCGTGCCGAGCCGCGCCGTTTCAGCAAAGCTCGCGATGAATTCAGGACGGCAGTCTGGATAGCCGGAATAGTCCAGCGCATTCACACCAATGAAAATGTCGCTTGCGCCGCTCGCCTCAGCAAATGCGGTGGTTAGCGCCAGAAAAACCAGATTGCGTGCCGGCACATAAGTAACGGGGATATCGTTTCCGACTCCCTCTTTGGGAACGTCAATGTCATCGGTGAGAGCCGATCCGCCAAATTTGCGCAGATCCAATTCCAGCTCAACATGGCGGGCAACATCCAATTGCTTGGCGATGGCTCTCGCCGCCTCCAGTTCGCGCCGGTGGCGTTGGCCGTAATCAATGGTAAGCGCATGGACTTCATAGCCCTGCTCTTGCGCCAAAGCAGCCGTGACCATTGAGTCCAGGCCGCCGGAGAGCAAAACAACCGCGCTTTTCAAATGTTCTGTTTGAGACGACATGTGCGCCCGCTAGCGCCGCTCAGCCAAGCTGACAAGCCGCTTGCTCAGCAATCGCCTGTTCGCCGAGCCTCAGCGCTAAAGTCGAACGGTGAACCGTCTTCGATGCCTTGGCTGCGAATTTGCGCCAATCGTCCGGTTTCGCGTGTGATGGTGGTCAGGCCATTGCCCTTGCCGGGACAGGTGTAGCTGACCGTAGCCGTCTTGCCGTTGTCGCGCAGAACCTTGCTGGTGCACCGCGCGCCCGTGTGGCGCAGCTTCGCCAGCTCACGCCCATTGCGGACACAAATTTGGCGAGTGTCACCCCCGCGAATGCGGATGGTCCACTCTCCAGGGCTGAGCGCAGATAACGCAGAAGCCTGCTCTTGCGCGATCGCAGGTGTGACAGCTGGCACTGCCACTGCAGCAGCACCGGCCGCCATGATAGACGCCAAGAGGATCGGTTTACGGGTCGCTTTCATCGTTTTACCTTCGTTCAACCGTATAGCACAGTTTCCTTAACCGCGACAAAACGAGTGTTTTTGTCGATGAGCTGTTAGATCGAGAGCTCAAACCCCTTCGCACAAAAGGCACAGTCGGCAACGATCTTTCCTGCTTCGTTGCGCATTTCGGCCTGCTCTTCCTGCGGGAACCGAGCGATGACATCCTCGAAATGCGCAACACTGCAGCGGCACCCTCTTGTGAGCGTGGAGCCAGACTGAGTGCGCACCTCTTCCTCTTCGTGGAACAGGCGCCATACCAATGCCTCCATCGAGATTGCCGGATCAACCAATTCATCATGGCGGATCGAGCCGCCCAGCACTGCGACGTGTTCCCACTCCGGGTGATCGAGTTTCACATGCAACCGCTCGCGACCTTCTTCGCCTTCGGCCAAGTGCTGCAACAGCAAACCTCCAGCAACGGCTTTTTCGCCCTCGAAACGCACGCCGACACGGATGATCGTTGGAACCTGTTCGGATTGCGCGAAGTAGCGTTCAAAAGCCTCTGCAAGTGAGCGCCCTTCGAGTGGGACAATACCCTGATAACGCTGTTTCGTTGCCGCCAGATCGAAAGTGATCGCGAGATAGCCTTCGCCAAACAGGCTTTGCAATGTCGGGTTGGCGCCAACATCCGCCAACGCTTCGGCATCATGCTCAATATATCCGCGCAGCGCGCCATCGCGATAGTCGGCGACCAACAGCGAAACCGGGCCGCCCTTCGCCTGTGCCTGCATGGTAAGCTGCGAGCCTTGATCCTTGATCAACCCGCCAACCAACGCCGCAATAGCGAGCGCCTCAGCCAACAGGTGTTGCACCGCTGGCGGATAGTCATGCGCGCTCGCAATTGTCTCCAACACAGGGCCAAGCCGTACAGCCCGCCCGCGCGAATGGCGTGCAGGAATGGTGAAGCTCAGCAGCTTGTCGAAATAGGTCTCGTCCATCACGCGCAATATGGGGGCTTAGCGCACCACTGCAACCGCCCTTAAAGCTTGCCGAGCGACCAGAGCAGAACCGATTTTTGAGCGTGGATGCGGTTTTCGGCCTCATCAAACACCACTGATTGCGGCCCCTCAAACACCTCTTCGCTGACCTCGTCACCGACATGTGCAGGAAGGCAGTGCAGGAACAGAGCATCGGGTTTTGCCTTCGCCATCAGCTCGGCGTTAACCTGATAGGGTGCCATTGCCGCTAGCTTCTCCTCCGCGTGATCCTGCCCCATCGAAACCCACGTATCGGTGACCAGCACGTCCGCGCCAGACGCAGCCTCGGTGGCATTTTGTGTGAGCGTGACGGTGCAGCCAGCCGTGCGCGCCATCTCCACAAATTCTGGGTCCGGCTCATAGCCCGCAGGTGTCGCCACACGGACGTTGAATTTCATCAGTGCCGCTGCCTCCAGAATGGAATGCAGCACATTGTTGCCATCACCAAACCAAGCAATTTCCAATCCGGGCAGTGACTTGCCATGCTCGACCAGCGTCAACAGGTCCGCCACGATCTGGCAGGGATGCGAACGATCTGTCAGCCCGTTGATCACGGGTACGGTGGCATGCTTGGCCATCTCCGTGATTTTCGCATGATCATCAGTGCGCAGCATGATCGCATCGCACATCCGGCTGAGCACGCGCGCGGTATCGGCGACCGTCTC
>CAKZSF010000250.1 GCA_937920575.1 uncultured Sphingomonadaceae bacterium
TGCGGTGGAGCCAGAGCTTTCACCGGTTATTGGCGGCGGGCAGCCCGGCCCGCATCCCATTCAGGGCATTGGCGCGGGCTTCATCCCGGGCAATTTGCACACGCAGGCAATCGATGGGGCAATCTCTGTCGATGCAGGTGAAGCCAAAGCCATGGCGCTGCGCTGCGCAAAAGAGGAAGGCCTGCTGATCGGCATTTCCAGCGGCGCGACACTGGCCGCAATTGCCAAGAAGCTGCCAGAGATGGAGACAGGCACACGGGTAATCGGTTTCAATTACGACACGGGCGAGCGGTATCTGTCTGTGCCGGAATTCCTGCCGACGGAGTAACGGTAGGGGATAGTCCGCAATTTTGGCCAACAGTTAGAAATGCAGGGCAGCGCATGCGAGTTAGCATTGGAATTTTGCTCAGTGCCATAGGTTGGAGCGTGTCTGTGCACGCACACCCAGAAGTGAGTGCAAACTCCAACGAGACGTCACTCATCCCGAATTGTCTTGCCCAGGAAACCCGCCAGCACCCCGAGCTTGATATTTTGGACACGGAGTTTTCCGTGAGGCCTCTAGGCGCCACAGTCATAGCAGGGGAGTGCGCCAAATTTGTTCGGTCTCATGTGACGGGTCACGTCTATTTTTACGGAGGCGCGACTGCGGCTATCATTGAGGATGGATCATTGATGCGGAGACCGGAAAGTCGGTCTCTCGCGAAGAAGTCGGAATACATCTGTGACAGCAAGGACGATGTGTTGATCTACGCAACGCTCGTTTCACCCGGTCGGCTAATCGGTCGCAAGAAGGACGCGAAATACGTCGGTGTATTCAAAGGTGCAGACAAGTGGTTTATCGCCGCGTTTGAAACCGACAAAGACGGCAAGATCGTTCGGAGTATTCGGTTCCTAGAGTCCGACGAGGAAATCGTCGCCGTAGGTTACTTTCCCCACTTGCATTCAGGCGTGGGCCTTTTGGGAGTAACGATCAAAGGTTCAAAGCCAGACGCCGTGAAATTGACCTCCTATTCGTGGAACCATCGTTCGTTTTAGAAAAGGGCCGAGGATCACTCCCCGGCCCTTTTCTATTTCTGCAATTTCGAATTGCCTTACGCAGCGCGTTCGAACGCTTCGACAGACAGTTCCATCATCGAGTCCGCACCGGTTTCGATCCGGCGGCGCAGAGAGCCTGCGTCCGGCGTGAAACGGTCTGCGAAGTAGCGCGCTGTGGTGATCTTCGCTTCGTAGAACGCGGTGTCGGTCGTGCCTTCAGCCAGCTTATCCTGAGCGGTTTTCGCCATACGCAGCCACATCCAGCCATGCGCCACGATGCCCATGATGTGCATGTAGTGGTGCGCACCAGCACCCAGATGATCGGGGTTGGCCATAGCGTTCTGCATAAACCACATGGTCGCCGCTTTCAGCTCGCCATTGGCTTTCTCGATCTTCTCGGCAATTGGCGCTAGCGTTTCGTCTTGCTTTGCCTCGGCAATCGTCTCGTCGACCTTGGCGAAGAACAGCTGGATCGCGCGGCCACCATTTGCGGCCAGTTTGCGACCACACAGGTCCATCGCCTGAATGCCGTTAGTGCCTTCGTAAATCATCGCAATGCGCACATCGCGGACATACTGGCTGACGCCCCATTCCTCGATATAGCCGTGGCCGCCAAAGACCTGTTGCATGTTGGTTGCAACGTCATAGCCTTTATCCGTGCCGTAGCCCTTCAAGACAGGTGTCAGCAGGCCAAGCAGATCGTCCGCTTCCTGACGCTCTTCCTCGGTCTGCGCAGCATGCTCCAGATCGACCAGCAGACCGCCATAAAGATACAGCGCGCGCTGCGCTTCGGTGAAGGCCTTACCGTCCATCATCATACGGCGCACATCGGGGTGCACAAAGATCGAGTCGGCTTTCTCGTCAGGAGACACTGGCCCTGTCAGCGCGCGGCCCTGGCGACGGTCCTTCGCATAAGCAACCGCGTTTTGATAAGCGACTTCAGCTTGCGCCAGACCCTGAATGCCGACGCCCAAACGCGCAGCGTTCATCATGATAAACATGGCGGCGAGACCTTTGTTCTCTTCGCCAACCATCCAGCCTTTCGCACCGTCATAATTCATGACGCAAGTCGAGTTGCCGTGGATGCCCATCTTCTCTTCGATTGAGCCACAGCTCAGCGTGTTGCGCTCGCCCGGTGTGCCGTCTTCGTTGAGGATGAACTTGGGCACAATAAACAGCGAAATACCTTTTGAGCTGTCCGGTGCGCCAGGCGTTTTCGCCAGCACAAGGTGGATGATGTTTTCCGCCATGTCGTGCTCGCCGGAAGAGATGAAAATCTTCGTGCCGGTGATTGCAAAGCTGCCATCGGCTTGCGGCTCAGCCTTGGTGCGGATCAGTCCCAGATCGGTGCCGCAATGCGGCTCGGTCAGATTCATTGTGCCGGTCCATTGGCCTGAGATCATTTTCGGCGCGTACGTTGCTTTCTGCTCTTCTGAACCCTTGGCAAGGATCGCTGCGGTGGCGCCCGTGGTAAGGCCAGGATACATCGCAAATGCCTGGTTCGATGAGCCCATCAGCTCTTCCACAACGAAGCCCAGAACATGTGGCAGGCCTTGGCCACCGAACTCTTCGGGAGAACTCAGCGTGCCCCAACCCGCCTCGCGGTACTGCTGGAACGCTTCTTTAAAGCCGGTTGGTGTTGTCACCGATCCGTCATCGTGGCGCGTGCAGCCTTCGCGATCGCCCACCTCGTTCAGCGGAAACAGAACTTCGGCGCAGAACTTGCCGGCTTCATTTACGACCGTATCCACCAGATCGCTGCTGACTGCCTCGAAACCGGGCAGATTGTTGTAGTTTTCCAGATCGATCATCTCGTTGATGACGAAACGCAGATCGCGTGCGGGGGCTTGATAAATCGGCATGGTGTTCCTCGTATGCGTGGATGCTATTTTTTGTAAGAGTCGAGGTCGAGATTTTCGATCTGCTCGACGAATTCGGTGAGTTCTTGGATCGACGATTCGATGTCGGCCTTTTGTTTCGACAGCTTGTCGATTTTGGCACGGCAGGCCTCGACAGTAACGGCCCGCTGCGTTTTGCGGCCGTCCCCAAGATCATAGAGATCGATCAGTTCGCGAATTTCGCTGAGGCTGAAGCCCACATTTTTGGCCCGCATGATCCAAGCGAGCCGCGCGCGGTCCCGCTTCGAATAGATCCGCGACAGGCCATCGCGTTGTGGGGCGATCAGCCCTTCATCTTCGTAAAAGCGCAAAGCGCGCGCGGTTACGTCGAATTCTTTGGTCAAATCCGAGATCGAGAATGTTTCACGCTCTAACTCGTCGGGACGCTCCAAATGCGCGCCTGATAAGGTCGTGCGCTTGGCATCGCCGGTGTCGATTGTGTTTGAGTGACTCGCCATAGCCACTCTTATGACTTACCTTTACGTAAACGTCAAGTTTGAATTGGATCGAGCGTTCCGTCCTTCTTCAAAGAACGATAGAAGCAGCTGCGTTCCCCGGTGTGGCAGGCAGGTCCAGCTGGTTCGACCAACATCACCAGCGCATCCTGATCGCAATCAACCCGGATCTCGCTAACCTTGAGCACATTACCGCTCGTTTCACCCTTCTGCCAAAGCGCCTTGCGCGATCGCGAATAGAAATGCGCTAGACCCGTCTCGAGTGTCTTGTCGATTGCCTCTTGATTGAGGAAAGCCACCATCAAAACTTCGCCCGTCCCCCGGTTCACAGCCACACCGCACACCAATCCATTGGTATCGAACTTAGGGGCAAAGCGGCTGCCCTGCTCGCGTTCCTTGCTGGAAATTTCGGTTGAGATTGTCTGTCCCTTTCATTCTTACTTTGTTTGCGGCATTTGCAGGCACCTTGTTGCACGATAACCACAGATACCGCCCAAAATCCATGCAATTGCAGCGGCGCACTTTGCTCCAAAGCCCCCACCTGCTCTTATGACCTTGTGGTTGGCAACAATCACCCACCGGAGCGGTTGTTCGTCACCCGCCTGAGCCAAGGTTCACCGGGGGAGGTAGATGGAGCTTTCAAAGCGGGTTCTGTCACAATGAGGGAAAGGGTCTGGCATCTTTTGGGGGGATGCCTTGGCGCCATGCGCTGACCCCGTGATGATCGTCACGAATGACGCCCGGAGCGAAAACGCTCCGGGCGTTTTCGTTTGTGCAGCCGCCCATTTCAATCGAGCACTCTGGCAAAACACGCCACGGTCACGCTTTGTGCGCCCGCTCTCTTCAGCACATTTGCGCACGCATCGCTGGTCGCACCGCTCGTCAGCACATCATCAACTAAGATTACATGACGTCCCTCAATCACTGCTTTCCGACGTTTCGCGACCACGATTGCACCTTTCAGCGTTTTCGCTCTCTCTTTTCGACCCAATCCACCGAGGCTCGGCGTCGCCTTTATCCGTTTGAGTCCATCGACCAGAAGCTCCCCGCGCTCCAATCGCGCCAATTCCTGCGCCAACAGCGCCGCTTGGTTGTAGCCTCTTCGCCAGATGCGAAACCGATGAAGCGGCACTGGAATCAAAACCGCGTCTGCTGCATCCACTGGCAATCGCGCCGCGATCAGCCCGGCCATCATTTTTGCCAAGGCAATCCGACCGCCATGCTTAAACGCAAGTATCAGCTTGCGCGATGCTTCCGTGTAGGCAGTCGCCGCCACGATGCCGTCATGCACCGGTGCCTGTTGCATGCAAGGTGCGCAGAGCAGACCACTGGCATCAGCTTCCATCTCCCCCAAATTCTCCGGCAGAGGGCGCTGGCAGGATGAACACTGCGGCTCCCCCGGAATATCCAACAAGGGCCAGCAATCCGGGCAAAGACCGCGTTGCTCAGCAATTCCTTCACCGCAGAGCGGGCAACGCGGCGGGTAAAGCAAGTCCACTGCTGGGGCGAGACTGGCCTTCAATTGCCGAGTCCATTCTTGATCGAATTGCATGCTGATCATGCTGCACCTCTTGCAACTGGTGAACAAGAACGGCAGGCGATTACAAATGAGCAAGGCACCGCCGAACATCTTCTCTCGCCAGCAAGCCACAGCCAAGTGGGCGCGCGCGCGGCATCGACTGCAGTCTGACAAAGCCGCAGCCTATTTGACCGAGACAATTGTCGAAGATCTGCTCGATCGGCTCGGCTTCATGCGCTTTCAGCCAGATCGTGCGCTTATCATCGGGGACAGCACCGGCGCGCTGCAATCCGACCTAGCGGCTAAGGGTGCAGTAGGAAATGTCGGACTGTTGGGAGAATTTGATGAGGAAGCACCTGGCCCGGCGGAGATGTTCGACCTGATCATCCATTTGCTCGGCCTTGGGCATGTCAACGATTTGCCTGGCGCGCTGATTCACGCTCGGGGTGCTCTGAAACCCGGCGGGTTGTTCGTGGCCGCGTTTCCCGGTGCGGGGAGCTTGCCGGTGCTTCGCAAAATCATGCTCGCCGCTGATGGAGATCGCCCTGCCCCGCGCATCCACCCGCAAGTCGACAATCAAGCGGGAGCAGGCCTTCTACAACGGGCGGGCTTTTCCAAGCACGTGGTTGACAGCTACCCGATCCGCGTTCGTTTTCCCTCGCTGAAACGCTTGATCGAAGACCTGCGCGACCATGGCCTTACGCGTTCGCTTGCAACACCAGTGCCACCGATTACCAAAGCCGGATGGCAGCGCGCGCTCGATATGTTTGACGAACTGCGTGACGAGGATGGCAAAGTCACAGAGACTTTCGAAATGCTCGTCCTGACTGGTTGGAAGTGAGTCTCCGCGTAGGCGGAGACCTCCAGCGATAGGTAAGAGGCTCCCGCCGTCGCGGGAGCACGCCTATTTAAGAGCCGCTTGCGCCGCCGCCAGGCGTGCGATCGGTACCCGGTATGGAGACGCGCTGACATAGTCGAGGCCAACCCGCTCACAGAACGCGATGCTGCCCGGGTCGCCACCATGTTCGCCGCAAATGCCAAGCTTGATATCGTCGCGAGTGGCGCGACCGCGCTCCGCCGCCAGCTCAACCAATTGCCCGACACCCTCTTCATCGAGGCCCACAAACGGATCCTTCGCGTAGATGCCCTTGTCGACATACTGCGCCAGGAATTGTGCCGAATCGTCGCGTGATACACCCAGCGTGGTTTGCGTTAGATCGTTGGTGCCAAAGGAGAAGAACTTGGCCTCTTCCGCAATCTCGCCCGCCATCAGCGCGGCGCGCGGCAGCTCAATCATCGTTCCGACCATATAATCAATCTCGCGGCCTTGTTCGGCAAAGACCGTCTCGGCCGTCATATCGACCAAATTGCGCAATATCGCGAGCTCCTTGCGCGTGCCCACCAGCGGGATCATCACTTCGGGAACAGGCGCTTCGCCTTCGCTTTTGGCAACTTCACAAGCCGCTTCAAAGATCGCCCGGGCCTGCATCTCATAAATCTCTGGGTATGTGATCCCGAGGCGACAGCCACGGTGACCCAGCATCGGATTGAATTCGTGCAGTTCGGCTGCGCGGCGCTTCAGATGGTCAACGCCCAGCCCGGTTGCCTCGGACAGCTCATCAAACTCGCCATCACCATGTGGCAGGAATTCATGCAACGGTGGATCAAGCAGGCGGATCGTACAGGGAAGCCCAGCCATCACTTTGAATATCTCGGCAAAGTCGCTGCGCTGTTCAGGCAGCAATTTTTCAAGCGCAGCGCGGCGGCCAGCTTCGCTATCCGCCAGGATCATCTCTCGAACAGCGGCAATCCGGCCTGCGTCAAAGAACATATGTTCGGTGCGACACAGCCCAATGCCTTCTGCGCCAAACTGTCGCGCCATCCGGCAATCATCCGGCGTTTCAGCATTGGTGCGCACACGCATCCGGCGATGCGCATCCGCCCACACCATCAGCGTGGCAAA
>CAKZSF010000251.1 GCA_937920575.1 uncultured Sphingomonadaceae bacterium
TTGTCCGACCCTCAAACCGGATGATGCCTGTTTCTTCGTCCACGTCTGCGCCCAATTCCTTGCGGCAATAATGCAGGAAGCTTTCGAGCCATTCATTGTTTTGGAAGCCGATCAGATCGTAGTCGAGCATCGTTTGCACCAAGCGCTCGTGATAAGGCAGCGAGACAAATAGCCGCGTCGGTGGCCACGGGATGTGCAGGAAAAAGCCGATCCGGTTTTTCAGCCCTCGCTCACGCAGCCGTCCGCCCAGTGGCAGCAGATGATAGTCATGCACCCAGACCAGGTCTTCTTCTTCGATCAGCGGATGGACGCATTCGGCAAAGCGTTCATTAACGCGTTCATACCCTTTGCCGGTTTCGCGCTCATATTCAGTCAAGTCGAGGCGATAGTGAAACAATGGCCAAAGCGTCGAATTGGCGTAGCCATTGTAATACTCATCAATGTCGCGGCTCGACAGATCAATGGTTGCGGTGGTCACGCCATCGGCGCGCTGCATGTTGATGTTGCCTGTGCGGTCTTCGCTTTCCTGGCCTGACCAGCCAAACCACACGCCGCCGCGATCTTTCAATGCAGAATTGAGCGCGCCAGCGAGTCCGCCTTGTGCCCCAGCGACACCGCGCGCTTTGGGCACGGCCACTCGGTTCGAAATGACAACCAGACGTCCTATCGCACATCACTCCACAATTTGGACAACAGCCCAGCGCAATTGATCACACCGACCAACGAATAAGTCTGCGGAAAGTTGCCCCAAAGCTCGTCCGTCTCATAATCGAGGTCTTCGCTTAGCATCCCCGATTGCGTGGTGTGGCTTAGCATGGTTTCAAACAGTTTGCGCGCTTCATCGTCGCGCCCGGCCAGATGCAACGCCTCGATCAGCCAGAACGTGCAGACATTAAACGCGGTTTCTGGCGCGCCAAAGTCATCCTCTGCCGCATAGCGCAGCATGTGATCGCCGCGACGCAGCTCTTTCTCGATGGCCGCAAAGGTTGAGAGAAACCGCGGATTGTCGGGGGCGATAAAACGCAATTCGACCATTTGCAGCAGGCTGGCGTCGAGATAGTCGCTTTCAAAGCTGGCGCCGTAATGGCCGCCCTCTGCGCCGTTTTCGACCCAGGCTTCGGCCTCGATCTTGGCGCGGATTGCATCGGCACGCTCTTGCCACAGCTTCGCACGGTCTTCCTTGCCAATCGACGAGGCAATCGTCGTTAGCCGGTCGCAAGCGGCCCAACACATAACAGCAGAGTAGGTGTGCACCTCTTGCCGAGTGCGGAATTCCCACAGGCCGGCATCGGGCTGATCATGCATTGCCCACGCCATCTCGCCCACTTGTTCGAGGCTCTCAAAATCGCGCTCGTCAGCCATACGCAACAGGCGTTTGTCAATGAAGCCTTGCGCGGTCGGCAACACGATCTGGCCATAGCAATCATGTTGGATCTGTTTGTACGCCGCGTTGCCGCGCCGCACGGGGCCCATACCGCGATAGCCCGCCAGATGGGCAGCGGTTGTTTCGTCCAGCTCGCTCTCGCCCATGACGGAATAGAGCGGTTGGATCTGGCCGCCCTTCGCACTGTCCACGATGTTGCGCAGATAGCCGAGATATTTCTCCAGCACGTCCAGCGCGCCTAGGCGGTTGAGCGCCTGAACCGTGTAATAGCTGTCTCTGATCCAGCAATACCGGTAATCCCAGTTTCGCTCGGAATGTGCAGCCTCGGGAATCGAGGTGGTCAACGCCGCAACAATCGCGCCGGTTTCCTCATGCTGGCACAGTTTGAGCGTGATCGCGCAGCGGATCACCTCCTCTTGCCATTCGAACGGGATGTGCAGACCGCGCACCCATTGCTGCCAATATTTGCGCGTGCGCTGCTCCATTCCGCGCACTTCCTCGCGCAGATTGCCGACAAAGGGCTCGTCTGGCCCAAGGAAGAAATGGGTGTCGCCTTCGATGCGGAAAGAGCGCCCCTCCAGCACATAGCCAATCGGCGCATCGGTTGAGAGGCGCAACGCCTGCGGGCCCACAAGATAGCGAATGTGGTTGGTGCCGTTGGTGGTTTCAGCCAACCCTGCGCCGTAATTCTTGAGCGGCTTCAGCTTAACGCGGATGCGCGGATTGCCTGCGACGGGCCGCACTATGCGAACATAGGCAACCGGGCGGTACATCCGGCCAGATCGCTCGTAACGCGGGCAGAAATCGAGAATTTCGACCGCGCTGCCATCCTCGGCGGTTAGAGTTGTGACCAGGTTGGGTGTGTTGCGAATATATTCCTGCGTAGAGGAAACCTGACCCTCCAGCTCGAAGCGCCACACGCCTGCCTGATCATTCTCGCCGTTCAACAACGAACAAAACACCGGATCGCCATCGACTCGCGGAACGCAGCCCCAGACGAGCCCCCCGCGTTGATCGATCAGGCCGCTGACCTGACAATTGCCGATCGGCCAAAGCTCAAGGTTAGTCTGCGGGAGAGAGGGTGTGTGGTTCATTCAAACTCCAACCAGTCATGCACTGCGGCCACGCCCGGCAAGGCATAGTTGGCGCAGCTGTTGTCTCTCTCTCCAACCAGAATTGCGCCACCGCCCAGCGCAAGGCAAGCGCGAAAACCATCTTCGTCGGTCACATCGTCGCCAATGAACCATGGGGTCGCGCCTGCGAACGGTGCTTGATCCATGAATGCTTCCACCGCTGCGCCCTTGTCAGCGCCAAGCTCAACCAGCTCAACCACGCATTTGCCGCGCTTGGGGGAGAGGCCGTGTTGCTGGGACACATTTTCGGCAAAGCGGATTGCGGCTTCTTCCAGTTCCGGTTTTGCGCGGTAGTGGAGGGCAAGACCGTGAGGCTTTTCTTCCAACGCCGCGCCATGCTCGGTCGCAAATGCCCGAACTGCTCGCAGCAATTCGTCTGAAACCGCCTTTGGCTTTACGCCCAGAATTTGACCATTGGCCAAGCGCTTGTCTGCTCCGTGAGAGCCT
>CAKZSF010000252.1 GCA_937920575.1 uncultured Sphingomonadaceae bacterium
TATGACGCGATGGAGCGGTTTGCGCGCGATCTGACGCAGGCGGCGCGTGACGGTAAGCTTGATCCGGTGATCGGCCGCGACGAGGAAATCCGCCGCACCGTGCAGATCCTTGCTCGCCGGACCAAGAACAACCCCGCTCTGATCGGTGAACCCGGTGTCGGCAAGACCGCCATTGCGGAAGGCCTCGCGTTGCGGATTGCGAATGGCGATGTGCCCGATAGTCTGAAGGGGCGCACGCTGATGAGCCTCGACATGGGCTCCTTGATTGCAGGCGCGAAGTATCGCGGCGAGTTCGAAGAACGGCTGAAATCGGTGCTCGACGAGGTAAAGAACGCTGATGGACAGATCATCCTGTTCATTGATGAGATGCACACGCTGATCGGGGCGGGCGCCAGTGAAGGCAGCATGGATGCCTCCAACTTGCTTAAGCCTGCGCTGTCGCGCGGCGAGCTGCACTGTATCGGTGCGACGACGTTGGATGAGTACCAGAAATATGTCGAGAAAGACCCCGCGCTGCAGCGGCGCTTCCAATCAGTCTATATTGACGAACCGAGCGTTGAAGACACCGTCTCGATCCTGCGCGGATTGAAGGAAAAATACGAGCTGCACCATGGGGTGCGGATCACTGACGGCGCGATTGTTGCCGCTGCACAGCTGTCCAACCGCTACATCCAAAACCGCTTCCTGCCTGACAAAGCGATTGACCTGATGGATGAGGCCGCGAGCCGCATCCGCATGGAAGTGGAAAGCAAGCCGGAAGAGATCGATGAACTGGATCGGCGGATCATTCAGCTCAAGATCGAAGAGACCGCGCTGACCAAAGAGAATGATCAGGCATCGAAAGACCGCCTGCATGCGTTGCGCGAGGAGTTGGCCAATCTGGAGCAGGAAAGCTCTGAACTGACCACTCGCTGGCAGAACGAGCGGGACAAAATCAACGCGGAAAGCAAGATCAAGGAAGAGCTGGACGCCGCACGGCTTGAGCTGGAACAGGCCGAGCGTGAAGGCGATCTCGCCAAAGCGGGCGAGCTGTCTTACGGGCGGATTCCCGAGCTGGAAAAAGCACTTGCGGCGGCGGAAGAAACCACTGAAAATGCGATGCTTCGCGAGGAAGTGACGGATGAGGATATTGCCTCGGTCGTGTCGCGCTGGACGGGCATCCCCATCGATAAGATGATGGAAGGCGAACGCGAAAAACTGCTCCAGATGGAAGAGATGCTGGGCAAGCGTGTGATCGGGCAAGTCCCCGCCATCGAGGCCGTTTCCAAAGCCGTCCGCCGTGCGCGTGCGGGCCTGCAGGACCCGGGCCGTCCGCTGGGCAGTTTCCTGTTCCTCGGCCCAACCGGTGTCGGCAAGACCGAGTTGACCAAAGCGCTCGCGGAATTCTTGTTCGATGATGATCAGGCGATGGTTCGCATTGATATGAGCGAGTTTATGGAGAAGCACGCGGTCGCCCGGCTGATCGGTGCGCCTCCGGGCTATGTCGGCTATGACGAGGGCGGGGTGCTGACCGAAGCGGTTCGACGTCGTCCCTATCAAGTCGTGTTGTTCGACGAGGTTGAGAAAGCGCATAGCGACGTGTTCAACGTGCTGCTGCAAGTTCTCGATGATGGCCGCCTGACGGATGGGCAGGGCCGCGTGGTCGATTTCTCGAATACGCTGATCATTCTGACGTCCAACTTGGGCAGTCAGCATTTGGCCAATCTGGACGACGACGGCAAAGTGGCCGATGTTGAAAACCAAGTCATGGATGTGGTGCGGGCGCATTTCCGCCCCGAATTCCTCAACCGTTTGGACGAGGTAATCCTGTTCCACCGCCTGTCGATGGAGCACATGGCGCCAATCGTGAAAATTCAGGTCGGCCGCGTTCAGAAACTGCTGAAGGATCGCAAGATCACGCTCAATCTGACCGAAGCCGCGCTGCGCTGGATCGGGCGCGTGGGCTACGATCCGGTGTACGGCGCGAGGCCGCTAAAACGCGCGGTGCAGAAATATCTGCAAGACCCGCTGGCGGACAAGATCCTGTCGGGCGAAGTGCCTGATGGCACAACGCTGAACATCGATGAAGGCGATGGGGCGCTGGAGATGGTGGCGGAAAAGGCCAAGTAGCCTCCGCCAATTGGCTGAGCCATGCATTGCTGGCCAGACGTGATCGTCTGGCATTCATAGAAAAAGGGCCCCGGTTTCCCGAGGCCCTTTTTCTTATGCGGTATCCGCGTCGTCTTACAGGTCGAGGTTTACACCTACGTAGAAGAAGCGACCGGTGTTGTCGAAGATACCTGATCCGCCTCCAGCGCCGGTCAAGTTGAACGGAGGAGCTTGGTCAGTCAGGTTATCGACACCGAAGTAGAAGTTGAACTGTTCCTGCACACGCACGTCGACGCGAACGTCGTGCGTGAAACGCTCTGGGTAGAACACTTCTGCCGTAAGGTCAGGGTTGCGTGGTGGAGCCAGAACAAGCGCGCCATCAGTACAGCTGGTCGTTGTCCGTGGGATAACGCCACCCGAGCAAATCTCGATGTTGTTGCGATAGTTCTCGCGCGCACCGATGAACTGCTTACCAACATAACGAAGGTCATAAGACACCGTCACGTTGTTGCGACGATATGACGCACCGAAGTTCGCTGCCCAGATTGGATCACCCAACTCGCCGCGATCTTCGTCAGGCAGGCCTGGGAAGTCCACGTCGAGGAAGTTTGTACGATCCAGAGCGTGCGTTGCAATCAAGCGCAAGATCAGACGGTCATCATTGTCGAATGTCTTGCGATAAGACAGATCGAAGTCGATGCCTTCGGCCGTTAGCCTTGCGAAGTTGACTGGGCCTACAACAAGCGCTGCGTCACGGTTCAACGACCCGTCAGCTTCACGCGGGTTGACCGAGTTACAGAAGCTGTTCGGCTGCGGCAGATCGTAACAATTGTTTACGATCTGCTGAGCGCTAACGTTAGCGATAACCTTGTTCACCTCGATATCGTAGTAATCGACAGTCAGTGACAGGCCAGGGACCCAGCGGGGCTCAAGAATAACGCCAAGCGTCAAGCTGTTCGAAGTCTCAGCTTCCAGAGCCGGGTTACCACCTTGCAGAACTGCACGGTTGCCAGTGACCTGATCATCAAAGCCAGCTGGAACGCCATCTGCCGAACAGTTGTTGGCACGCAGGGCAGATCCGTTGTTAATTTCGTCATTATCGCACGGATCGTCGAAGAACAGGAAGTTCTGCGTTTGCGCACCGAACAGGTTGCTCAGTGTTGGCGCACGTACCGCGCGCGAATAGTTCGCGCGGAGCTTGATGTCTTCCACCGGTGCCCAGATGCCATTCACATTGTACGACTCAACAGTGCCGGTTAGGCCGCCACCCGAGTTGTAATCAGAGATACGACCAGCAGCCGAGAATGTCAGTTCTTGGAAGAACGGCATGTCAGCCAGCAGCGGGATCTGAATCTCGCCGAAACCTTCGATGACTTCGAGCGATGGCGGATCAAACACGTCAAACGCGTTGAAGAACGTCGCACCAGAAGCTGACAACGCGTCAGGCTCTGCAAACGCCGTTTCCTTGCGCCACTCACCACCAACAACCACGCTGACCGGGCCGCCGGGCAGCTCGAAGAACGAGGAAGAGTCTGTGCTGATGAAAGCCAGAGCGTCATACTGCTCTGCTTCTTCAAACAGGTTGGCCACGCTGTTGACGTAAGCCAGTGCAGCAGCACTTGGATTACCGGCACCCAGTACGTTCAGTGGAACACACGCTGCATCGTCATTGGTGGTGTCAGCGTCAACGTTGATACGACACTGGATCGAACCGTCTTGGGCGAAGACAGCATCCACGGCGTTACGAGCACGCTGATAGACGAGGTTGTTGGTCGCATTCAGGCGGCTATCAAACTTGCCGTAAGTGAACGACACATCGTAGCGGGTGTTCGACGAGATATCGCCTTCAACACCAACCACCGCGCGATAGGTTTCGCGCTTCAGATCGTCGTTACGCGTGCCAAAGTCGCTGTTGTTACGGTTGATGAAGAAGCCTTGCGAGAGCGGCGTGAAGAAGCCGGCCCCAAACGCATTGAACAGCTCACCTTGAACATTGTTCTGAATCGTCGCCGCATCGTCAGGATGCAGGAACGCGTTATCAAAGCGAATAAAGAACGGTGCTGAAGTCAGGCCGTCCGCACAACTTGCATCAACGCCACCCAAAGATAGGAGACCACCGCAGAAGCTGTTGAAAAATGACGGTGTGCCTTGGCCCAGCGCATCAATACGGGCGTATTTGAATTCCGCGTAAGGACGGAATGCTTCACTCACTTCGAAGTGGGTCAGCAAATTAATCGTGTAACGATCAATATCAGGGATCAGCGTTCCATCAGCCAGAGCGGTACCAGTGCCACCAACTGTTTGGCCGCCGAAATCTGTTCCGTTTGTTTCGTAGAACAAGCGGCCATTGTCGGCGAAACGATACCGTCCGAATGAGTCGCCGGTCGGGCAAGTAGTCGGCTGGAAAGCCTCAAAACCACGACGACAGAATGTCGCAACGGTGCCGCCTTCAGAGATAAAGTCCAAGAACAGACCGCTCAACAGCTGAAGGTCGGGATTGCCATCGGAATTCGACAGTTCATCGTCATTGTCGACTGTACGGAACGAACGGAAACCAATGCCGAAGCCGGAGTTCTCAGGACGCTGTGAGTTCAGCACGCGGCCAAGGCTGGTGTGCTCTGCGACAACCGCGATGTTACCGCGACCGTCAGCAAAGTTTGTGCCCCAAGCACCGCTGACTGAGTAAGTCGGCTGGTCACCACGGTTAGAGATACCGTATTGGCCGTTCAGCTCCAGACCTTCAAAGTCACGCTGGAGGACAAAGTTGACCACACCGGCGATAGCGTCAGAACCGTAAACGGCTGACGAACCACCCGTCACAACATCCACACGCTCAAGCAGTTCGAACGGGATGGTGTTGACGTCGATTTGGAAGTCGCCCGGCTGTGCCGTGATGTGGCGACGGCCGTTGACCAGAACCAGCGTACGCGACGTACCCAGACCACGAAGGTCGAGCAGGCTCAGACCAGTCGTGCCGATGAAACGTTGCGAGTTGGACGAGCTGAAAGTCGAACGCAGCGAAGGAAGATCGTTCAGAGCATCGCCAAGCGAGACCGAACCGTCATCCAACAGATCGCCTGCTTCGACCGACGTAACAGGCGCAGGTGAATCAAGGTTCGGACGCG
The DNA here is from genome assembly GCA_937920575.1 of uncultured Sphingomonadaceae bacterium. Taxonomy (GTDB): domain Bacteria; phylum Pseudomonadota; class Alphaproteobacteria; order Sphingomonadales; family Sphingomonadaceae; genus CAKZSF01. The sequence continues at coordinate 5,214 of CAKZSF010000252.1, forward strand.
CGATACGCGAACCGGAAACGATGATCAGCGCGTCGCCATCATCAGATGCTGTTGCTTCTGCTGTTTCATCCGAATCGCAGACGCCATTTTCGTCCGCATCAACGCAATCTTCTGCGTCTTGTGCTGCTGCTGGTGTTGCAACCAGCGCCATCGCAATCGCGGCAGGCGCGACGGACAGCTTTGTTAGCGTGTTGAATTTCACTGTTTCCAGTCCCTTTATAGAGTTCGGCCGAGACCCGTCTCGCCGATTGTGCGCGCAATCTCCCCAGATCGCGCGTTAAGCCTGACTTAATCTCCCGCAAGCCGACTCAATTCAAGGGGCGAGGGCCAATTCACCGTTAAACTTTGCTGCTGTTGCATTTGGGTGACATAATGTAACGCTCCACGCACGATTGTTTCAAAGTCGGGGGTTGTCGGGCAATCTGAACGCTCGCTGATCTCCCCATGGAATGGCAGCGCTATGGCGGCGCCTAACATTTTGGCGCTTGCGAAGACGAATCGCCCTGAGGCAACAGCCCCAACAATTCAGCAATCAATTTGGAAGGATGAACGATGGAACTGAACGAAACTGTCTCTGCGGTAATTACGGGTGGCGCGTCTGGATTGGGTGCAGCGACTGCACGGCGGCTGGCCGCCAAAGGCGTGAAATGCGCGCTGTTCGATTTGAATGAAGAGAAGGGCGAGGCGCTCGCTGCAGAGCTGGGCGGTACTTTTTGCAAAGTGAATGTGACCAGCGACGAAGACGTTGATGCTGGCTTTGAAAAGGCGCGCGCGGCCAATGGCCAAGAGCGCATCCTGGTCAACTGTGCAGGCATCGGTAACGCGATCAAAACCGCCAGCCGCTCCAAAGAAGACGGCTCTATCAAGCACTTTCCGCTCGATGCGTTCAACTTTGTGGTTCAGGTCAATTTGGTCGGCACATTTCGCTGCATTGCCAAGTCCGCGGCGGGCATGCTGACGCTCGATCCGTTGGCATGCGGTGACCGCGGCGCGATGGTGAACACCGCGTCGGTTGCGGCCGAGGATGGCCAGATGGGTCAAGCGGCTTATTCAGCATCCAAGGGCGGCGTTGTCGGTATGACTTTGCCGATTGCTCGCGATCTGGCGCGCGATGGGGTGCGAGTGAACACGATCCTGCCCGGCATTTTTGACACGCCGCTGCTCGCAGGCGCACCGCAGAATGTCCGCGATGCATTGGGTGCGCAGGTGCCGCATCCGGCGCGCCTTGGCCAGCCTGATGAATATGCGGCTTTGGCCCTGTGCATGATCGAAACCGGCTATTTCAATGGGGAAGATGTGCGGTTGGACGGTGCAATCCGCATGGCACCGCGCTAAGCAACCTGCCTATGGCGAAAGACGGTTGGCATATTGGCGTTTTGGGCGGTTCGGGGCTGTACGCTCTTGATGGTCTGGAAGATGTGCAACAGCTGGCCGTCCAAAGCACTTTTGGCGAGCCATCCAGCCCGGTTACGATGGGCCGGATTGGCAAGATCAAATTCTCATTCATTGCGCGGCATGGGGCGGGGCATGCAATCCCGCCCCATGCCGTCAATTATCGCGCCAATATTGACGCCCTGAAACGCTGTGGCGTGACGGATCTGGTGGCTATCTCCGCGATCGGTTCCTTGGCAGAGGCAATGGCGCCGGGCGATCTTGTCGCGGTCGACCAATTTATTGATCGCACAGTGTCGCGGGAGAACAGCTTCTTTGGGCGCGGCCTTGTCGCGCATGTCAGCTTGGCTGACCCTGTCTGCCCGCGTCTGTCCGGGCATGTGCAACAGGCGGCCCAAGATGCGGGTGCGAAGCTGCATGAACGCGGCACCTATGTGGCCATCGAAGGCCCGCAATTTTCCACTCGCGCGGAAAGTCATCTCTATCGGCAATGGGGCGCGCAAGTGATCGGCATGACCGCAATGCCGGAAGCACGTCTCGCCCGCGAGGCGGAACTGCCTTATGCCTTGCTCGGCATGGTAACCGATTATGATTGCTGGCGTGAAGAGAGTGAGGCTGTTGAAGCAAGCGATGTTCTGTCTGTCTTGAATGCGAATGCGGCTGTCGCGCAAACAATGTTGCAAAAACTTGCCGAAAATCTGCCAGCGCAGCGCGAACCCAGCCCAATCGATACGGTGCTTGATCACGCAATTGTCACAGCACCCGACGCGCGCGATGCGGAACAAATGATCCGGCTGGGTGCGATCATAAAGCGCGCCTTGGGCCGGACATAGGTAAATTCCGGCGGTCAAAGGGCGCTTGCCCATTGCCAAGTGGTTTCATTTCTTACTAAATTCGCCTCCATCATGAAGCCGTCACCGCAACTTGCCGATTTTCTGCCATACCTTCTCTCTGTCGCTTCAAACGCGGTGAGCGACAGGATTGCGGAACGTTATCAGGAGCGGTTCGATCTTAAGATTGCCGAGTGGCGCGTTATGGCGGTACTGGGCGATAGCGGGTCGCACACGCAACGCGAGCTCACCGAATTGACGTTGATGGACAAGGTTGCCGTCAACCGTGCGTGCAAATCCTTGTCCGACAAGAAATTTATCCTGCGCCGCCCCAACGCCGATGACGGCCGCTCCCATTTGCTGAAGCTTACGCCGGAAGGGCGCGAGACGTTTGAGCAAATCATGCCGCTTGCCCTACAAATGGAAACTCGGCTGTTTGACGCGCTCGACGACCGCGAGAAGGCGCAGTTGAAGGACGTGTTGCGCAAGATCGCAGCGCATGCCCGGTCCAGCCGCTAACGCAAGAATACCGCTACGCTGCAAAGAGAAAGGGCGCCCGCAATGCGAACGCCCTCTCCCGTAGCCAGAACGTAAACTGGTATCGTTATTCGTCCGATTTTTTAGCTTCCGGGTCCGTCGCCAGAGAAGGCGTCGGCGATCGAACAGGCCGCTGGTCCCAAAATCACGATGAAGAGAACCGGCAGAATGAACAGGATCAACGGAACCGTCATAATCGCAGGCAAACGCGCGGCCTTTTCTTCGGCGCGCATCATCCGCTCATTGCGGAATTCAGCCGACAGAACGCGCAGGGCAGAGGCCAGCGGCGTACCATAGCGTTCGGTCTGGATCATGGTGGTCACAACACCCTGAACTGCATCCAAATCGACGCGGAACGCAAGATTATCAAACGCTTGCTTCCGTTCGTTGAGGAAGGACAGTTCAATTGCAGTCAGGGCAAATTCGTCACCCAGTTCCGGGTATGCCCGGCCAAGCTCTTTCGCCACGCGGTTAAACGCGGCGTCGACTGTCAGACCAGCCTCGGCGCAAATGACCAACAGGTCGAGCGCATCCGGCAAGCCCTTGCGAATTGCGTCAGAGCGTTTGGTGATCTTGTTCTTCAGGAAAATATCTGGCGCTTTGTAGCCCAGAATGACCATGACAGCGAAACCGCCAAAGCGCTTCATGCTGCCCCATTCAGGGAACATGTCTGAGACATAGAACATGAACACGCCGGCAAGGCCCATCACGATCGGCAGAACCAATCGCGCGAAAATGACAAAGACAGCCAGTTCTTTTTGACGAATGCCAGCTTGTGCCAGCTTCTGCTGCACTTCTTTGACTTGGTCGTCTTGCAAGACTTTCATGCCTTGCAGCGTGTCTTTCACCTTATCGGCGTTCTCGTTCTTTTTGACGAGGCTTTGCCGCTTCTTGGCTTTCTGCGTGACGATGCCCGCTTTGAGCTCTTCACGCCGATCGCCAAGCGCTTTGACGCGCTTTGCCATCGGATCGCGCACAGTCACTGCGGCATAGACCGCTGCCATCACGGCCATTGCGGCGATGCCTGCCAGTACCGATCCGACGAGGATTACGTCGACGCCGAGCAGCGTTGGACCAGGAGGGTTATTTAGCATTGTTTTGTCCTCCTTCCCTTAGATTTCAAAGCTGACCATTTTGGCCATGATGAAGGCACCGATGCCCATCCAGACCATGCCGCCCAGGCCGGTCACGATCAGTCGCTCGTCTTCAAAGAAGCCGGCGAGGTAACCAGGGTTGATCCACCAGACCATGGCGAAAACCATGAAAGGCAGAGCGCCCACAATATAGGCCGATGCTTTCGATTCAGAGCTCATCGCTTTGATCTTCAGCTTCATTTGCGCGCGTTTGCGCAGCACTTCGGCAAGGTTCGAAAGCGTTTCTGCCAAGTTACCACCGGTTTCACGCTGGATTGCCAGAGTGATGGTGAAGAAGCTGAATTCAGCCATGTCGAGCCGATCGGCTGTGTCTTGCAAGGCGTCTTCCATTGTCCGGCCGACTTTGATCTTGTCGACGATCGCTTTGAATTCCTCGCCCACCGGGCCTTGAACCTCGGTCGAGACGACCGCCAGAGTTTCTGTGACAGGCAGACCCGAGCGCAAACCACGCACAAGCAATTCGATCGCATCGGGGAACTTGGACGTGAATTGGTTTGTCCGGCGATTGATAAAGAACCCAACGATCATATGGGGCAGACCCAAACCGAGGATTAAGCCAACGCCAAGCGACAAGAGCGCCGCCCCTGATCTGAGATAGATCAGCACTGCAAAAGCGAGTGTTAGGCCAAGCGATCCGTAGATATACTGCATGACCGTCCAGCCTTTGCCGGTCCGTTCCAACCGAAGCGCAAGAGCCTCGAGACGCGAGCCAGACCCTGCAATTTTGTATTGCATCGGCTTGCGCGCAGCGATTGCCTTCTTGAGCTGGCTTTCGACTTTGGTGTCAGTGCTTTCCGAGTGCCGGTAACGCAGCTGTTCCAGCCGGCGGGCACTTGCCTTGGCAGCAGATGGCCCGGCAATGGCGGCGTAGCTCAAGACCATCACAGCCATCAGCCCGAATGCGATCAGCACGAGTTGGACAATGCTCATTCTCTATCCCTTTGCCTTGCGGATTGACGGTCAATTCGGGCGAGAATTGCTTGGCAAGCCTCGCCCGGAACGATCAATCTTTAGCCGGCGTCTACCTTGTCAGCTTTTGCAGGAGCTGCATCTGCCGACTTGTCTTTCTTCGAAAGCAGCGACTTGATGTCGAATTTGCCAAGCAGTGATTTGGTGCCAACTTCTTCAAGCTTAGCTCCGCCTTCTTCATCGGCAGCACCGATGATAGCTTGCGCAATATCCTTCATCACACCGCCTGCTTTCGAAGAGCCGTTGGCATCAACGAAGGTCTGACCCAGCTTGGCTGCATTGGCAGCTGCTTTTGCATCAAACGGAACCGTGAAGTTGATCTTGCGCTCAATCGAGGCTTCGAAATCAGCTTTACTGATTTCACCATTGCCCGGGTGAACCTTGCTGGCGACAACCAGTGGTGTTGCATGCGGAGCGTTGGTTTTCAGCCACGAGAGAATGCGGATCGCATCCCGCGCAGAAGCCAGCGTCATTTCGGTGGCAACCAGCGCAATGTTCACTTCGCCCAACACGTGGGGGAAATTGATCAACATGTTGCGCGGCAGATCAACCACCGTCATTTCAAAGGCTTGCTTGAACTCTTCCTCCAGCTGGACGAAGGCAGAGCCGTCGGTCATCAAAGGCGCGTTGATCGGAGCTTCTGCCGACAGGATCGACAGATGATCGTTTGCACGGATCATGGCGCGTTCGATGAACAGGCCGTCAATCCGGCTGGGATTGTCGATCGCATCGGTCAGGCCGCGACCGGGCTCCAGATCCAGCGTCAGAGCGCCAGTGCCGAAGTGTACGTCGAGATCCAAGAGTGCAGTTGGCATCTTGTGATCATTGCTGAACAGCCATGCCAGCGATGTCGCGATAGTGGATGCACCCACACCGCCACGCGTGCCAATAACGGCGGTCGAAACATGCGGTTTGTCCACTTGTGCTTCGCCCGCTTTTGGCGCGCTGAACACGGCTTGTGCTTGCACCAGCGCATCGCGCAGCTGCGCCGCCGACAGTGGTTTCAGCAGATAGTCGTGGATGCCGCTAGACAGCAAATCGCGATACAGGCGTACGTCGTTGACTTGGCCGACAGCGATCACGACCGTACCCGGCTCGCAAACTTCTGCCAGCGAGTTGATATCGTTCAGCGGATCGCCGCTTTCCGACAGGTCAACCATCAGGATTGCCGGAGACGCGCTGATCGAGAGTGATTGCACAGCGTTGCGCAGGCCACCCTTGTTGCACTTCTCGGGCTGCCAGCCCATTTCGATAATGACTGGGCGCAGCACGTCCAGCGCGTTGTCGTCGCAGATAAAGGCCGCAAATGGATCGCGGTCCCCGCCTGCACCTGGTTTCCAAGGAGCGTTCATCTTAGTTACCTCCACCGGTTGCTGAAGCTTTCAATCCGCCTTCACCGGTTGGTGCTTGCTGACGATAGCTGTCGATCGCTTTGGTCGATGTAGAAACGGTGGTTGTGCCGTCACTTTCTGCGCCTTTCACCAGATGTTCTGGATCGGCGATCATCGCGGCCATATTGCCATTCACGGAACAGCCGAAGTCAGGCGTCGTCGCGTTGGCATAATTGCCGGTGTGCTTGTTTGACCAATCGGGGCAACCCGGCACATGGGCAGAGCTGCGCGAGATCACCACACGGGCGCTACCGGGATTGACATAGCCGTTGGTTACCGGTGCGCCGGCACTCAGCAACACGCCATAGCGTTCTGCGAGTTCGCCAACGGCCTCACGTGTTGCAGGGCTGGCGCTGGCATCCTCGAGATAGACTTTGTCGCCATATCCCAGATCCATGCTTTCGAACCAGTTGGACAGACGGCGCTGCTCAGGGATCGAAAGACCACCCATGCCGGTGCGAACGTCCATAGTGTAGTTCGACTTTTCAACCACCGGTTGTTTGACCGAATAGAGCGAACGGTTGACGTCTGCGCCGCCCATTCCGCCACAAGCGGACAATGCGAGGCCCAGTGAGAGGGCAATAGCGGCGGTAGCCGGCTTTTTGCTGTATTTAGACATTGAGATTACCTTTCTCACTTGAGGCTGAAGCCAGGAACCGCGCCGCCTTTGGGGGCCGCTGATTCACCAGACTGTTTGGGCTTGGTGGCTTTGGGATCGACCATGCCGACTTGCGGATTTTGATCCCCGCCAGACTGACGTGGCTTCGGACGATCACCGCCGGTGATGCCATCTTGCTCCTTGTTCAGCAGCAATTGCTGGAACGCTGTTGGAGCGCGGAAGCCGTCGGTCGGCAGTTTGATCTCGCTATCGCTGACCGGTTTCACCAGATATGGTGTCACCACGATAACCAGCTCTGTCTGACCTTTGCGGAAAGACTTGGAGCGGAACAGATTGCCGATGATGGGCATGTCGCCAACGCCCGGCGTCTTGTCGATCGTGTTCTGCGCGTTGTTGCTGAGCAAGCCAGCAATCATGAAGCTCTGACCCGAACCGAGTTCAACGGTCGTTTCAGCGCGGCGAATGGTAAGCGCCGGGATCTGGAAGCCGTTCAGCGTTACCGCGCCTTGGCTCGACAATTCCGACACTTCCGGACGCACGCGGATCGAAATCCGGCCGTTTTCCAGCACCGTCGGTGTGTAGGCCAGACTAACGCCGAATTTCTTATATTCGACAGTCGTCGTACCCAGACCCTGACTGAGCGGGATCGGGAATTCACCACCGGCAAGGAAGTCAGCGGTTTCGCCAGACAGCGCCGTCAGGTTTGGCTGGGACAAGGTCGTCACCAAACCTTCAGTCTCGCCCAGGTCAAGCGCGCCAGCCAGATCGAGACCCAGAAACTTGCCGAAACCAGCGAGAGTTGAGTCCGTACCGTTTTGCGTAACAAGGCTGCCACCGTCTGGTGCTTCGTTAAAGCCAACGCCAACGCCTGCCGGGCTGCCCGGTGTGTAGGTTGGGAATGTGCCAGAGCGGCCACGGCTGATGCCGAATTGGAAGCCGCCGGATGTGTCAACAGTCGACAGGTTGGCTCCGATAGAGCGCACCAGCGACCGGCTGACCTCGGCAAAGCGCACCCGCAGGTTCACTTGCAGCGGTGTCGCGATCTTCAGTCGGCTGACGACATTTGCGCCTTCGCCAACGAATGCCTCAACCAGACGCTCTGCTTCAGCAGCGTGATCCGGAGCGGCCACGGTGCCCGTTAGCAGCACTGTGTTGGTGCCCATCGTTGCGACCGAGATCTTCGCCTCTGGCATTGCCAGCGCTAGCATCTGGTCGATGCTGTCGATGTTCGAACCGACACGGACATTGGCAGACCAGATCACATCACCAGCAGCGTTGCTGGCATAGATCGTTGTCTGACCGCCCGAGCGACCGAAGACATACAGCTGACGGCCCGATTTGATCTGAACATCGGCAATCGCTTCGTTGGCGATAAAGATGTCCGCCATGTTGCCCGGCACAGTGATCAGTTCACCGCGGCCAACCGACAGGACAATGTCCTGCGCTGGACGTGTAACCGACTGAGCCTGAGCGCTGGTTGCCGGCATGGCAATCGGCGCTGCAAGAGCAATCGCAGATAGGAAGGTTGCGGAAAGGCGGCGTTTCATGATCTTGCCCCTGGGTTTAAATGCCTGAATGGCTGTGTTTTTATTGCTGGTCATGGCGATCACCGTACCGTCGCTTGAGCTGCGGGCAGCATCCTGCGGGTCTGGTCAACACCGTTGGCTGTCGCCTCGTTGAGGGCTTTCGCTCCTGACGGATCCAGTTGGACAGTCGACGTTGCCTTGCCGCGGGTCACGCGAACCACAGGTCCACGTGGTCGCTGTGGTTGAGCAGCAACCGGGGCGTTAAAGGCACCGGTGTTTGCCGCCGCGTTCACCACAGCTGTGGCGACCTCTTTGGCGACTTCCTCTTTCTTCTTCGGCATTGAGCTGCGTTGGAAGCGAGAGACGTCACCACCGGTTACGAAGGTGGATTTGCCTTCTTGCGGGCGAGCCAGAGCGCTTTGGAGATAGCGTTCTTCCTCTTCCGCGCTGGCGCCTTCTGGGATGTTGACATCACCATTGGCAATCGCACGTTCCAGATCGGACTGGTTGTCAGCCAACGAACGCAGCGACAGGCTGAGCGTACCGATGGTCTGGGCAACCGCAATCTTCTCTGCGATGCGTGGAGTCACTTCCATAGTGACGTGTTTGTATTCACGAACAACCGTACTGCCGTCGACCGTCTCTTGCGTGGTCGAGGTGTCGGTTGCGAGCACGCGGATATTGCGCAGCACGGTTTCCGATGCTTTCAGTTCTGGGCCATCGTCGCCTTTCACTGACTGGGTCAGCATCAGGTCAACGCGGTCTCCTGGGAAGACAAAACCGGCAACACCGGTCTTGGCAGACACAGGGATCGTGATGGCACGCATGCCAGGGCCAAGCGCCGCAGCCAGGAAGCCGCGATCACCGGGCTTCACCAGAGCGCCTTGAGTGATTGGCTCACCGGCACTGATTGGATGACGCACGACAGTGCCCAGCAGCTTGGCCATGTCAGCCTCGCCATCAATGAAATAGGCGTTCTCGACCATTTCTTTGGGCCACAGTTGGAACGATACGCTGTCCGCTGTGATGATTGTGCCGGTTGGCAAAGACCGCTGCGCGACCAACACTTTTGGTCCTTGTGGTTCAGCTGGCGCAGCCTGTGTCTCTGGGGCTGATGCACCCATAAACAAACTTCTGGCTGCAAATGCCGTGCCGACCGCAATGATCAGCGCGCCTACCAAGAGAAGCAGTTTTTTCCTGTCCATGGTGCTCTTAGCCCCCTAATTCCGCCCGGAAACACTTTCCGGGCCGTTCGTTTGTGCCTCTTACGGGCATAGTGGTTAAAATCCGGTTCACCCCGCAGCGCTCGTCATGCTTGAGAGCAGCGGTGTGTATTGTGATCCGATGATCCAAAGCCCGGCGGTTGCGATGGCAACGCCATAAGGAATGGCGAGCTTTTCCTTGCGCTTGCGCAGGACGTGGTTGACGCCCATCACCAGTGTGAGCACGCCGCCCACAATCGCCATGATGATCAGCAGTCTGATGAAATTGGTGGGATCGACCCACAGCGCCAGTGCAGTCAGCAGCTTCACATCGCCGCCACCCATCATGCGCATGGCAAACAACGCCGCGAACACGACAAACGCGCCAACGCCAACACCCAACTGGATGGCAACGTCTGGCCACAAGGACAATCCGCTGGCCCACCAATAGAGTGGTGCTGTCAAGGCAATCGCTGCGTTCAGCCAATTATCGATCTGGCGACGACGCAGGTCCGTAAACGCTGCAATAACCAGCGCGATTGCCAAGGCGGCAAGCAGCACATATTGAAACAAATCGCTCGGCATTACCAAAATCCCCGGATACCCCTTCGGAGATCGTGGTAGCGTGCAGGGCTTACCAAAAAGTAACCTTGGCCAAAAAGCTGACATTATCCAAAGCGCCCATTCCGTGACTGCCTCAGACAAACCCGCCTTTGATCGTCGAGCGATCCCCAGTGTAGCGCGCGAAAGCCACTGGACCGCCGCTGACGGTCATCCCATTCGCCGGATCGATTGGCCCGCACCGGAAACGGGCGGGAAAGGCGCCTTGCTGTTTCTTCCGGGCCGTGGCGACAATTATGAGAAGTATCTCGAATCGCTTGATTATTGGTGGCGGCAAGGGTGGCAAGTCACCTCGCTCGACTGGCGCGGGCAGGGGGCATCGGGGCGATTGGGTGCGGACAGTTTCACCGGGCACATCAGCAACTATGCCGTATGGCTGGATGATCTGGAGGCGTTCTGGCGAGAGTGGAGTGCCACGTGCGATGGGCCGAAAATGCTGATTGCCCATTCGATGGGCGGGCATTTGGCGCTGAGAGCCACCGCCGAGAAACGCGTCGATCCGGCAGGACTTGTGCTGATCGCGCCAATGTTGGGTTTCATTGGCAATTTGCCGCGCGCGCTCAGCTACAATTTTGCAAAGCTCAAATGCCGTTTGGGCGATCCGCGCCGTCCAGCATGGAAATGGAACAAAAACCCCGGCGAGTTTCCCGCCGGGCGTATCAATCTGCTCACCCATGACGAGGCGCGCTATGCTGACGAGCTGTATTGGCGGGAACAGCGCCCCGAGCTGGTAATGGGGCCGGGCAGCTGGGGCTGGGTGCGCGAATCAATCCGCTCTATGATGCGGATCGACAAGAAGGGATTTCTGGAAGACTGCGCCACGCCGACCAAAATCGTGGCAACCTCGCAAGATCGATTGGTTTCGTTCTTCGCCATTTTGAAGGCGCATCGCCGCTTGCCCAATTCCGAATTGTTGCGTTTCGATTTCGAAGCGGCGCATGAAATTTTGCGCGAGGTCGATCCTGTTCGCGACAAGGCGCTGTCAGAAATTGATACCTTTTTTGAGCAGGTGCGCGGCGCATGAGCAAACCTGACTATGATATCGCCATTGTCGGTGCGGGTATGTCGGGCGCGAGCTTGGCGGCGGAATGCGCCGCCCATGCCAGCATTGCCTTGTTAGAGGCAGAGGATCAGCCCGGCTATCATGCAACGGGGCGCTCAGCGGCCTTCTGGGAGGAGTGCTATGGCGGGCCGGAAATCGTGCCGCTGACGCTCGCTTCGGGCGCGTATCTGCGCGAACACGAATTCCTCCGGCCGCGTGGGGCGCTCTATGTTGGGCGGGACGAGGACGCGGAACTGCTTGATGCCTTCATGGATCGCTTTGGCGATACGGGCGCGACGATTGAGCGCATCGGTCGCGAGGTTCTGGAACAGTATATTCCGGGCTTGTTGCCGGCTTGGTCAGGCGCAGTGTGGGAGCCTGCCTGCGCCGACATTGATGTCGCAGGTTTGCATCAGCACTATCTGAAGCGTGCCAAACAGGGCGGGGTCACATTGCTGTGCCATGCGCGCGTTGCAACGGTATCACGCGAGGGCGAGCTATGGCGCGTTGCGTTTGAAGATGGCCGCGCGATCACCGCCACAACATTGGTCAATGCAGCGGGCGCGTGGGCCGATCCTGTCGCAGAATTGGCCGGAGCCAAACCGCTCGGGATTGGGCCGCTGCGCCGCACAGTGGTGCAGTTGCAAACCAATCCCGCACCGCCTGACAATCTGCCGCTCACGCTTGATATTAACGGGCAGTTCTATTTCAAATCCGAGGCAGGCCGTGTTTGGCTGAGCCCGCATGACGAAACACCTGATACTCCGCGCGATGTTGCGCCTGAGGAGATGGACGTTGCGCTGGCGATTG
>CAKZSF010000253.1 GCA_937920575.1 uncultured Sphingomonadaceae bacterium
TGTCGACCATTGGTGTGTGATTGAATGTTGGGCAGGGGCATCAGCCGTTTGCGCAATAAAGCTTTCAGTGATCTTCTGGCGACCACCATAAAGATTTATCCATTCCAATGTCAGGATTGAAAATCCCGCGCGGCGATAATGCTGCATACCCAGTTTGCCGGCGCAATCCTTCGGCTGGCAAGAGACGGTGTTCGGGCCGCCTTCGCCCACGCTGCGCAGATGAATCACAGCGAGGTCAGGTTCATCGGCCGGTTCAATGCAGAGGGAAACGTCATATCCCAAATCATCCAGAACAGCGCCGCTGAACAATGTGATCTCGCCCGCTTCGCACAATGTGGGTGGCGGCGGAGGTGCGGCGGTCAGAAACATCGCCGGGGGGTGTTCAGGCTTCGCTTGGTCAATCTCTGATTGCTGCGCCGCTAGGGCGCTCGCCATGACTGCTGAAATCGCTCCGAAAGTGAGGGCATTGATCATCGAGTATCTCCTCTTGCTGATATGACCCTACGCAAGCTTGTGATCAGCCGTTATGGGGCTGATCCCCTATCTTCGCGTTGCCAGCGGGCACGCGCAGTGTGAATGTGGTGCCTTCGCCTTCCGCTGAAACGCCATCGAAACCATGCCCTTTTCGTGATGCGAATTCGCGAACGAGGGCCAACCCCAAGCCATGCCCGGCGCTGTCCGAACCCTTGGCATAAGGTTGCATGGTCTGATCCAATGCCTTGGGGGACATGCCCACGCCATTGTCGGTAATTGTGATCGCCAACTGTTCGCCCGCACCCTGCGTGGAGACAGAGACGCTGCTGGCCTGTCCGTGTTTTAGCGCGTTGGAAATCAGATTGCTCAGCGCGCGCATCAGATCGACCGGATCGGTGGTGACCAGTTCATCGCCGTGCTCGACCGAGAGTTGCACACCCGCGCCCTGCGCCTCATTGCGAAACATCGCTGCGCAATTGTCGAGCGCGATGCTGATCCGGAAAGTTTCCGCCCCCTCGTCGGGCTTTTCACCGGCGAGTGGGTTGTCTGGTGAGGTGTCCTGCAATCCGCGCTCGGTGACAGTCTCTAGATAGTCCAGCGCTGCCGTCACATCCTTATCCTGCGGGCTATCGCTTCCCTGCAATTGGCGAAGCCGCCCGCGCAGAGCCAACAAGGGTTGCTGCAAATCATGCGAAGTCGAGGCAAGTCGGTTGCGCATGTGTTCAGCCTTGCTTTTGGCCGCATCATATTTCTCTCGGCTGTGACGAAGCGCTTCTTCCAGCTCGAGCTTGGCCTGCGTTGCGGCCACCTCGGCGGTGAGCGATTGGTTCAGTCGCTGTTGCATAGCAAGCATCCTCACCACAATCGCGATGAAGAAGGCAAAGCTTTCCAGCAGCAAAGTGCCGTGAAAATAGTCGAGCGCGACAGTGAGCGGCAAGCGTCCAGGCATCGCCAAAACAGCAGCCATAAATATCAACGTCAGTCCCAAGAGGCCAGTACCAATCAGGAATGGGACACCGCCCAAAACCTTGGCGCGCCATGCAGTCAAACCGAGTGCGAGATACACCAACGCGGCAAGCCCGACCGCGACATAGAGCAGAGTTTGCAGGATCGGGCTGTGCCACGCGAATGCCGCCACAAGGGCCAGGACGATCAACGCGATTTCAATCCCGACAAGCCGGCGATTGTGCTGCCCATTAAGCTTAGGCAGATCGACGAAACGCCGCGCAAATTCCAGCCCGGCTGCTGCCATTGCGGGCAACAGAAACGCGTTCAGCGGCGCGAACCATTGCGGCTGATCTGGCCATGCGAACTGGTGCAAATAGCCCTCATTGTTCGCGACAAACAATGCGCCTGCGCCTGCATAAGCGGCAAAGCTCAGGCTTAAGCGCCAGCCCACCAACCGCCCCATGGCAAGCGCCGCCGCGATCATCGCAGCAATCGCGCCATTGACCAGCCAGTTGAAGCGCGACTCCTGCATATGGGCGGTGCGCATGCGCTCTGCCGTGGCGAAGGTCAGCGGCATCCAGCTGCCTCCCGATGATCGTAACCCGACCATGATCTCAGCGGTTTCGCCCGCCTCCATCCACAGCGGAGCGACCCAATATTGGCTCGCGACCGGCCTCTCGGACATGGCGGTGTGATTGTGCGCTTGCAGCAATATCTCTGGTGGTTCACCAGGGCGCAGTTTCGCAACCAGCAATTCGTCAACGAAAGGCCGCTGAATATCGATCATCCACTCGCCGGGGCGAGGGCTGGTGTTGGTCACACTCATGCGCAGCCAGACCCCGCCATCTTGCGGGCCGAAATCGATCCAGCGTGTTGTGACCGGGTGGAACGCATTCCCACTGTTCAACGCCTCATCCAGATTGAGGGTGCCTTGCGGAGCGATCCTAACCTTCATCTGGTCAAACGCCTGCACATGCGCGTTGCCTTGCGGCAGCTCGATCGCGCGGGCTTGATCTTGCGCCGTAGCAATGCCGGGCGCGATAAAGAGCGCCAGCAACACAAGAGCGAGCCAGCCACGAAGAGAGGTGATCAATGCTGTCATACCCCTGGCAATAGCGCCGTGGCCTTGTGCGCGGGATGGGTTGGATACCCCATTGGGGGAAGCCGCCCTGGTCACAATTGGCGATGCTCGTCCAGCAGGCCTTCTTTCAGCGCGTGCACCAGCAAAGCGGATACCGAATTGACGCCCAGTTTCGCCATCAGGCTTGCTCGATGTTTCTCAACCGTCTTGGGGCTGATGAACAGCTTCTCGCCAATCGCAACATTTTGATGACCCGCCGCAATCAGGGCGAGAACCTCGCGTTCGCGATCAGTGAGCGGCGTGCGATCCGGCTCCGCCTCTAACGCGTCGGACACACCTTGCGAGACGAATTTTCCGCCAGCCAGAACCTGCGCAAACCCTTCACGCATTTCTTCGGGGTCTGCGCTTTTCAGGAACAGCCCGTCGACCTCCGCCGCCAACCAGTCGGCCAGCATCCCGGTCGAGGTGAAGCCAGTAACGACTATCACTTTCGTGTCAGGGGACCAACGACGCACCTCGCCATAGACTTGCACCCCGCGCGCCAATGGCATCGCCGCATCCAGCAGCAGCAGGTCGGGCTTGTGTTCCTTGACCACAGCGATTGTTTCCAGACCATTCTCGGCCTCAGCCACAAGATCGACCGTGCCGATTTCGGCGAGAATTGCTGCAAGTGAGCGCCGCACAATGGCGTGATCATCGGCAATGACAGCGCGGTATGCCATAGTTCAGTTAAATGCCCCGTAATATGAACATAACCCAAAGATGGGGTAATCGCCCCATACATGTTATAAGCGATAGCAGGCAATCAGGGTCGCAGAAAGCACAGGCACTCAGCCTTTGTTGACTGCATAGGGGAATGGCAATGAAACGTTCTATCACAATGATCACGATGGCGGCTCTGATTGGGGGCATGGCTGTTACGGCAATGCCTGCCGAGGCGAAGGGCAATAAGTCCGCCAAGAAGACGACTGCATCCACCGCGTCGAAGCTTCGTCCCGGCTACAGCCTGAAAAAGACCACACGCAAGCCAGCGCGCTCTGCTGCATCGGTGCTGAAACGGCGCGATGCCAAGGCGAAACCGCGGACTATCGTGCCGTACAAGTCGGCCCGCACAACGCGCAGCATGGAAAGCGCACGGCGGATGCTGAAAAGCGGCAAGCCTGCCAAATCGATCCTGAAAAAGGGCAAACCGGGCGTGTTCTCACGCATTGGCAATTGGTTCACCGGATTGTTCTCCAGCAAGACAAAACCACGCGCGGCTGCCCGCAAAGTGACCTTCCGCGAAACTGCGAGTGTCCAATTAAACCGGCTGGGCCGCACGCCAAGCGGCAGAGTTGTGGCGCGCAACTAAGCTTGCAGCATTGAACACGAAAAGGGGCTCTGCCGGATAGGTTGAGCCCCTTTTTCTTGTCCAGATTCGGGCGAAGTTGAGTGTGCCCTGCTTATCTACTGCTTCACCACGATCAGGTCTTCCTCAGCGAAGTTGCTGATCACGCTGAGGGAATCGAGGTCCGGGTGCGGGTCGCTCTCGTCCAGCACATCCTTCAATTGAAACGCGACCAACGTATCAGTTGGGACAGCTGTGTCCCAAATCCGCATGCCGCCGATAACGCCTTCAAACCCGTCTTCTCCACCGAAGGCTGAGCCGACATAAAAGCCATCGGTTTCCATCGCCTGGAAAGTCATTTCCAACTCGGTGATCAGCTCGCCATCGATCACGACAGCAACCGAAGTGCCCAGATCGATCAGCGCCACATGGTGTAGCTCCCCATCGGTGAAGTCGAACGGCGCGACATCCATCTGTTCGCCGGACATGATGGCCAGCCCGTCCTTCTCGCGCTGTATCGCCACAAGATAGGATGCGCCTTGCTCACCGGAACTGGCCAGCACCACTGGATCAAATTCTGGCGTCTCGCTCCACTTGGGCTGGACCCAGAACTCAATCGTCGATTGCGCGGCCGGCTCAAATGCGGGCGCGGGATCGAAAGCGAGTGTATCAGTTCCATCCAGCTCGAGCACGTCGATGGCATAGCCATTTTCGCTGACCACGCTGGTCGCAGTTTCGGCACAAGAGGACAGAGCGAGGCCGGATAGCGCAAGGCTGGTCACGGCGATCACATGGGTGAACGTCTTCATAGTAAGTCTCCTTGACGCTTAGCGAACAAATTCAATCTTGGCGTCGATATGGACGTAGTTCTTGCTCGTCCTCTCGTTGATTTTGTGCGCCGATGTGGTGCCTGCGCTCAGACCCCATTTGGCAAACTGGCCGTTTGCAATCGTATCGCGCTTGCCCTCCCAGTTTCCTTCCTGGAGCTTGCCACGCATGGCGAAGCTGGCCCCGCTTAGCTGCTTGTCAGTGGCTTCAAAGGTGATCTGCTTGCCCTGCGTATAGGATTTGCGGCCTCCGCGCTCATCTTTGCAGTTGAGCTTGATCCGGCTCTTCCAATCCCAATTCCCGATCTTCTCGGTTTTCAGAACTGTGCCATCGGCGGCGAGAATTTCGAAATCGATATAGCCCAGGACTTCGATCCGCCATTCTTTGCCGATTTTCTTTCCGTAGCTGGAGCACCAGATGTCGCCCGCGCTCACTGTCACGATGCGTTTCTGACCCGGCAGATTGGACGTTGGCAGTGCGGGCACATCATCTGTGAGTGGCAGATCATTGGATGCCAAATAGCGGTCAATCGCTTGCTGCAATTTCTCACGCGCTTCGGAATAGATCTCGGGGCTGTCAGGGAAATTCAGAGGGTTCAGCAGCAAGTGCAGCGGCCGCAAATCTGCCATGATCGGATAGGGTTTCGCACTGGAAAAGCCCTCGGCCGAGAAGCTGCCATTGCCGCCGACATTTTCGATCTTGCCATCCTCGCGGGAATTGACCGCCTCACTCTGTTCTTTGGTCCGGTGTTCGATGCCTTGCGTGGCCTCAACTTCCAGGCCCTTCATGGCAACGGCGGCTTGCGTGTCCAGGCTAAAGCCCTGCTCCTGCCAATTGGCGAGCGTTTGAGACGAGAACTCGTTCCACATCACCAGTCCCGAACCGTAGGTGACGGCATAAGGGAAGTGCGTGCCGAATTTCTCGACCAGCGCGTCATATTCGCCGAACCGGTGTGCGGCGTAAATGGCGTCCACAAATTCTTCAGAGAGCCGGCTAAACGGCTGATCCTGAACCAGCGAATACTCCTTGTGCCGGGCATAGCCCCAGGAAAAGCTGGATTCGGTTTCGGAGCGCATGCCGGTTGTCCGGTCGTAGGCGAATTGCGCACCCGCCGAGGCACCCGCTGCTTTGCCCAATCCAACGCCGACGTTAAGGCCCATATTCATTCCAACGGTTTGCTGGAATTCGCGCGAGCTGCGAATCATGCGCGTGCCGGTTACCGAGCCGCCTTCGCCATGCGGCACCAGTTTTAGGCCGAGCGGGACAGTGCGCTTCTCAACCACCGAATATTCGGTTGCGGCGGCGCGCGCGAAGATCTCGCCCTTATTGTTGACGTTGAGCTTCATGGGGTCTTGTTCGACGATATTATAGCCGCGCAGGCTCGCGCTCAAATTGTCGAGATTGCGGTCAATCATCCATGCGTCATCGCTTCGCTCGGTGGCGGCCTGCATGGCTTCTGCGCCGGGGCGAAAGAAATTGACCCCGTCGATTTGCAGGCGAACTCTGCCGCTTTGCATGACGTCCAGAAAGGCTTGCTTGGTCTCGCCCCCGGATGTGAAGGTGTATGTCTTGCGTTTGCCCAGTGGCACCATCGCATCGGCCAGCGGCACACCGTCGCTAGAGGTTGCCTCCATTGAGCTATCTTTGGCGATCGCATCATTAATTGTCAGCGAGCTTCCATCAGCACTGGCCACGATAGAGACGTGTTTGGGATTGACGAAAGAGGCGTTGGTCAGCGGTTCAGGGTTTGCGCCAGACAGGCCGGCAAAGCGACCATCAGCGGTCGTGGTGGCGGCCGTTTCCGCATTTGTTGCTGTGGCGGGCTGTGCCTTGGCCTGCGCAACGGCGGCGGTGTATTCTTCTTCCGTCATCGGTGGCTCGCTGTCATTGGCGAGCACCATGTCTTCTGACCAAATGCCTGACAGATTGTAGCGGCAATCACCTGCCTCAATCATCTGGGCAGGGTCTTCATCAGGCGAAAGAGGCACGCTGAGATAGACACGCGCTCTGGTAACCTCGTCGGCAAGATGCGGCGCGCTGTCGTCACCAAATTCGCCGTTGGTCAGGCCGCAGCCGGTGGCGGTCGCTTCCTGCGATGCCTTGCTGACATCGGCGATTTTGACAGGCGCTGCCGAGCTATCATCCAGCCACCCGAAATAGCCGTTTGCAGCATACAGCCCACCGCCAGCCAGTGCGACAGTCAATGCGCCGATTGATAGATGAGTTTTCTTCACGTTGTTGTACCCCACAAGTTGCTAACCAGAACACCGTTCTAGCGGGCCGACAACCTGTCAGCCCATGGGGTCAATCCCCCAATGCGCAACCCTGTTCGCTCAACGTGATGGGGTATCTGCCCCATTCCTTGAACTGCCCTGATCCTGCATTCTTCCTTCACCAAGCATGAATGTAAATGATCAAAAGGAGAAAGGTGTCATGGTTCGCACGGAAAAAGCATCGCTGATTGCCATGGCGATCCTGCTCATGACGGGATCACAAGCGGCTCAGGCGCGTGCAATGTATGTCTGTCCCCAATTGGATTCCGCTACGGGTAAGCTGTCGGTGCGGGTGAGCACGGGCTGCATGACCGGTATGGCGAGATACAAGGACAACACGCTCGCATTGGATGTGGATCAGAACCACGCAATGATCAAAGTGACGGGTGATATCACCTATCACCCGATCGAAAGCCCGATTGTTACCGGCGATTGCGCCGGGGCCAAATCGATCACGCTCGAAGCAGTGAATGTCGAGGCGCGGCGCTATTCCGTTTCGTATGATGGCGTCTCCTTAGGTCTGGCTGATCTGATTGAGAATCCGGCGCCGAAGGCTTGTCTTTCAGTGCGCTCAGCCGCCGATCCTAATGCCTATCCGACAGTCGACCGATCAATTTACGCGGATTGGTCGCAAGACATGATTGCTGGCTGGCGTGATTGGCGTGGCAGCGATCCGGTTTCGTTGATGGCACCGCTGCTGGCAAACCATCCAGAGGGCGAGAAGGGCAATCCAACTTTGTCATTCAGCTTCGGCAAGCGTCATTGGGTAGGGATTGGATATTCTCTTCCTCCTGGTCGCAGACCGTTTCTGGGCGTGACGATTGAACGGCAAGGCTTCCTCGATGATTCCGTTGCAGGCGACCGTTATTTTGCCGAGCTCCGCTTTGAAGATGGGGCGTGGCGGATCGAGCATTTGTGGGGCCAGTGGCTCTGCGCGCGCGGACACAGGGCTGGGCAATGGTCTGCTGAGTTGTGTGCCTGAGGCGCGACAAAACGCTGCTTGGCCAGCCCTGGCCAGGAGTGGTAACGTTGTAAGGATGTGGGAGGTAACCATGCCGATGATTTGGAAAACACTGGCGCTGGCAGGGACAGCCGCCTTGGGCTTAACCGCTGGCCAAGCCGACGCGCGCGAATATATCGAGAAGGGCGATCTGAAGATCTACAACAAGTCGTCTGGCGAACGGAAAGTTTGCGTTTTCAAGTACGAGAAGATCAACATAATACCGCAAAAATGTTTTCGCCTAAAACCCGATCATTGGGTGGTCTGGACGCGACCAAACCCGAAAGAGAATTTTCGCGTTTCGGTCACAGAAGTTCGCAAGGGTTTTGACAAGCTGCTGCGCACGCCCACTTTGCCGGCCAACACAGTGTATATCGCGGTTGGCAACAACAATTCTTGGACTCAATCCGTATGGCGTCCGCCTGCCGGGCCGCCTCCGCCAGCCTATCGCGTGAAGTATTGCAATGTGTCCCAGCCGGGTAAAGTTTGGCTGGCGGTAGGGGCGATCTCAAACGTGCCCGACAATCAAGCTGTTATGACAGTGGGATATTGGGGCATCAGCAAGGGCGATTGCACGACCATCAACTACACCCAGATTTTGGAAGACACGGGCGTGAAATTGTCGGGCAGGGTGCCACAGATGATGTATCGTGCCTACACAACCGGAGAAAATGCGCGGCGTTGGGAAGGGGCAGAAGCCACCGAAGACCCGATATTTTGCGTCAACACTCAAACGAAATTTCGGATTTCACACTTGACCGGAAACGGTATCGAGATGCGGCCTTGTGAAGGGCAGAACGAGGCGATGAAGCGCTTCATCTGGGCGCCCACGCTCGATCGGCAAGTCCAGATTGGCCGAGTGAATTTCTAATATCTTCTCATTGAGATTTTGCTCGGGGTTTCCGTTCAACTGACGATGATATGTGGCGCCGGAACGTGTTCCCAGCGCTACATTCGTCGAACGGATTCACTTTTTCGCCCGCGAAGGGTTGCGTTAAGGAACCATTCCCCTACTTATGCGATGTTGTAACATTATGGGGCAGTCGCCTGCCCTTTCCATTGCTTGTATGAGGGATCTCAACGCACATCATGATCAAACCACTTTCTAACAGTGCTGTACTTTCGCGAACGTCTGTTGCCACCATCGCTTTGTCGTTGGCGCTGTATGCCGCGCCATCCGCTGCGCAGGAGGCGCAAAGCGAGGAGCGTGCCTCTGAAGAGACTTTTGATGATTACCACAACACGATTGTGGTCACCGCTGCTGGCCTTGATGAGCTTGATTTTCTCGCGGGCACCTCCGTTCTCAGCAGCGACCAGTTGTTGGTGAATCTGGATGGTCAGCTTGGCGAAGTGCTGGCCAAATTGCCGGGCGTGTCTGCGACAAGTTTCGCACCGGGCTCATCGCGTCCTATCCTCCGTGGTTTGCAAGGAGAGCGCGTGAAAGTGCTCAACGACGGTGTCGGCGCAATTGATGCATCCAACACTTCGGTTGACCACGCCGTTAGCATTGATCCCTTGATTGCAGAGCGAATTGAAGTTCTACGCGGCCCCGCGGCGCTGTTGTATGGCAGCCAGGCGATTGGCGGCGCGGTTAATGTGATCGACAAGCGCATCCCGCGCGCCAAGCTGGACGAGCCGGTGCATGTTGATTTCATCGGTAGCCTCGACACCGCGCATGACTT
>CAKZSF010000254.1 GCA_937920575.1 uncultured Sphingomonadaceae bacterium
CGCCTTAGGCGCTCACTTCGCCAGCATGGATAGAGCGGGTTTCGCCATTCGCCAAGCGCAGTCGCAAGCTGCCATCATCGCCCAGCCCAGCAAACGTGCCGGAAATGCGCTCGCCCGACGGTTCATGCACAGTTAGCCGCCCGCCCACAGGGTGTGCAACGGCTTGCCATCGTCGGATCAACGCATCCAGACCATATGTGCGCCATCGTTCCAGTTCCTGATCAAGCGACTGGACAAGGCGTTTGGCGAATGCATCGCGGTCAGGCGCTGGCCCGTATTGAGAGAGCGCGATGACCTCCCGACCCTCGACTTTAGGGGCGTATGCCAGATTGACTCCAACGCCTGCGACAATCACGCCACCTGTATTCTCCAACAGAATGCCGGCCAATTTGGCTTGACCGATCATTGCATCGTTGGGCCACTTAAGTTGCAGCTTTGCAAGGTTTGGGATGGTCGAACTGATCGCCTCATGCACGGCGACGCCGACGACCAGCGACAGCGTGTGCGCCGGTGGATCACCGTGTCCGGGCCGAATGATAGTCGAGCCCATAAAATTGCCGGTGGCGGCCTCCCAGCGGCGGCCTTGCCGCCCTCGCCCAGCGACCTGACGGTCAGCAATCAGCCAATACCCCTCAGGCAGCGGCTCACCATCGGCAAGGCGCGTCAGCAAATCGGCATTGGTGGATCCGGTTTCGGTAACCGTTTCGATCATTGGGTGGTCGTTATGCGGCAAACATCAGCGCCGATGCGGCCTTGTCGGCCCAACTTCCAAGCCATGTCGTTAGGAAGTATCCCAGTGGTGAGATGATTAGCGTCATCAGGCCAAGCAGCGCCCAATGCGCGGTGTCGCTCTTACCTGTCACCACTTCGGCCGGATCATCGAAGTACATCACCTTGACGATCTTGATGTAATAGAACGCGCCAATCACACTGGCCGCGATACCAATGGCGGCAAGTGCCACCCAGCCAGCCTCAACAGCCGCTTGGAACACAACAAATTTGCCCCAGAAGCCAAACAGTGGCGGAATGCCGGCGAGGCTGAACATCAGCGCTGCCAAGCACAGCGCCAGCAAGGGTTTGGTGGTCGAGAGGCCAGCTATATCGGCAATCCCTTCAACTGGCTTACCTTCGCCATCGATCAGCATCAGCACAGCAACAAAGCTGCCAATCGTCATGGCGGCATAGATCGCAAGGTAGACCAGCATCGCGCTCGCCCCATCCTGTGTCGCGACCGATAGACCAATCAGGATAAAGCCGACATTGTTGATTGAAGAATAGGCCAACAGGCGTTTGATATTGTCCTGCCCGATCGCGCCCAAAGCACCCACCACGATGGATGCGAGCGCGGCAAAGATGATCACTTGCTGCCATGCGAAAGCCTGCGATCCAAACGCCTCCAGAGCCACCCGCATGGTGAGTGCAAGCGCGGCCACCTTTGGCGCGCTGGCGAAAAATGCAGTGATTGGCGTCGGAGCGCCTTCATACACGTCTGGCGTCCACATATGGAATGGCACGGCGCTGATCTTGAACGCGAGTCCTGCGAGCACGAAGATCGCACCGAACAGCGCGCCCATGGATAGGTCGCCAGAGATTGCTGTGCTGATCGCATCGAAGTTGGTCGATCCGGTAAAGCCGTAAACAAGGCTCATGCCGAACAGCAGAATGCCCGACGCGAGTGCGCCGAGAACAAAATATTTCAAACCGGCTTCGGCTGAGCGCTCATCATCGCGCAGGAAGGACGCCAGAACGTAACCTGCAAGACTGCTGAGCTCGAGCCCGAGGTAGAGCGACAGCAGATCGCCCGCCGCGACCATGATCATCATGCCCAACGTGGCGAACAAGATCAGGATCGACAGCTCGCCGCGCATCGCTCCAACGCGGTCGAAATAGCTTGGCGCGACGATTAGGACGGAAATGCCGCACATCAGGATGAGCAGTTTGGCAAAACCGCTGAATGCGTCAATTTGCAGGAGGCCAGTAAAGGCCGTTGCCCCGCCAGCGTCCAGCGCAAACAGGCTGGGTGAAACCAGCGCACCGGCGCCCACCAGATAGGCGACGGCTAAGATGCTGATTAGGCGCGCAGCTTTGTCGCCAGCCCATGCGGCAATCAGCAACAGCACCAGCCCACCTACGGCCAGCAGGATTTCTGGTGCAATCAGGAATAGGGAGGTCTGAAGCTCCATCAGTGGGCTCCCTCTGTGTCTTTGTTATGCGCGATGGCTTCCAAACGGTTGGCGGCAGGCCGCGTTTCGCCCGGTTTCAATTTCGAGTCGCTTTCGGGGGCAGCGCGAGCGATGCGTGCATCAAGCACGGCAATGTCTGCCCGCATCGGAGCGAGGAAGCTTTCAGGATAGACACCCATCCACAACACTGCCGCGGCGATTGGCCCCAGTGTGAGCCATTCACGAAGGTTCAAATCCGGCATACGCGCCGCGTCCTCGTTCTTCTGAACGCCAAAGGCCACGCGCCAATAAAGGTACAGCATGTAACCTGCGCCAAGGATGATCCCCGTCGCACAGACCAGCGTAACCCAGGTCGAAACTTCGTAAATCCCGGCCAGTGCGAGGAATTCACCAACGAATCCACTCGTTCCGGGCAGTCCGATGCTAGCCATGGTGAACAGCAGGAAGAACGTCGCATAATGCGGCATATTGATGCTGAGCCCGCCATAGCGCTCAATCTCACGCGTGTGCAGCCGGTCGTAGATAACGCCCACGCACAGGAACAGCGCGCCCGATACCAAACCGTGGCTAAGCATTACGATCATCGCGCCTTCCAAACCTTGCGGATTGAACGCGAACAAACCGATGGTCACAATCGCCATGTGGGCGACGGATGAATAGGCGATCAGCTTCTTCATATCATGCTGCACCAGCGCAATCAGGCTGGTGATGATCACTGCGGCCATGCTGAGCGCAAAGACCAACCATGCAAATTGCGCAGAGGCCTCTGGGAACATCGGAAGGCTGAATCGGATGAAGCCATAGCCACCCATCTTCAGCAAAACGCCAGCGAGGATCACTGATCCCGCGGTGGGTGCCTGAACGTGTGCCGCCGGCAGCCACGTGTGAACCGGCCACATCGGCATCTTCACGGCAAAGCTGGCGAAGAAAGCCAACCACAACCA
>CAKZSF010000255.1 GCA_937920575.1 uncultured Sphingomonadaceae bacterium
TTTGACGACGCCGAGCGCGACGCAATCCGCGCGCACTCGATGGCGCGCGCCATCACCCTTGGGCCGCGGATCTTGCGCGGCGAAACCGCTGCCATCGCATCACTCAGCCTATGGATGGGGACAGTTGGCGACTGGTCCAAGGTTTAATCGGTTTCGCGCGATTAGCCCTTCCCTCGCGCCATTTCGTTGCCTAACGAAACCGGCATGAGCACACGCAAGGCCTCGGACGCAGACGAACCCGTCATTGAGAGCCGCGAGCAATTGGTAGCCCCAATGCTGGCGGGCGAGAAACCCGAATCCGATTGGCGTATTGGCACCGAGCACGAGAAATTCGTCTATTGCCGCACAGACCATCACGCGCCGTCTTATGACGAGAAATGCGGCATCCGCGATATCCTGATGGCGACGCAGGAATTCGGTTGGAAACCGGTCGAGGAAAACGGGAATGTCATCGCCATGTCGGGCGATGACGGCACGATCAGCCTGGAACCAGCGGGCCAGTTAGAACTGTCTGGAGCCCCGCTCGAAAATCTGCACGAGACGTGCAACGAAACCGGCCGCCACCTCAATCAAGTCAAGCAGATCGGCGAGAAATGCGGCGTTGGCTTTATTGGTCTGGGCATGTGGCCGGATAAGACGCGCGAAGAGCTGCCCGTGATGCCCAAGGGGCGGTACGGAATCATGATGCGCCATATGCCGACAGTCGGCGATCTGGGCCTTGATATGATGCTGCGCACTTGCACCATTCAGGTCAATCTGGATTATTCGTCCGAAGCGGACATGGTGAAGAAGTTTCGCACTTCGCTCGCGCTTCAACCGCTCGCGACTGCGCTGTTTGCGAACTCGCCTTTTACCGAAGGCAAGCCCAACGGATATCTTTCCTACCGCAGCCACATCTGGTCAGACACTGACCCGCACCGCACCGGCATGCTGCCGTTCGTGTTCGAGGACGGGTTCGGCTATGATCGCTGGGCGGAATATATGCTCGACGTGCCGATGTATTTCGTGTTCCGCGATGGGCAATATATCGACGCCGCAGGCCAAAGCTTCCGAGATTTTCTAAATGGCGAGCTTCCCGCTCTGCCCGGCGAAAGGCCGACAGCAAGCGATTGGTGGGATCATTTGAGCACGGCCTTCCCCGAGGTGCGCTTGAAAAGCTTCCTCGAAATGCGCGGAGCCGATGGCGGTCCATGGGGCCGCATTTGCGCCCTGCCCGCATTCTGGGTCGGTCTGCTGTATGATCAAGCCGCGCTGGATGCAGCGTGGAACCTGGTCAAGGATTGGACGATGGAAGAGCGCGAGGCGCTGCGCAATGCCGCGCCCAAGCTTGCTCTTGATGCGCCCATTCCCGGTGGCCACACGCTGCGCGACATTGCGGGTGATGTGCTGGCGATCGCGCGCGGCGGATTGTCGGCGCGCAACCGCCTGAACACCAGCGGCGATAACGAAACCGGGTTCCTCGAAACGCTCGACGAGATTGTTGCGACCGGTAAAGTCCCCGCTCAGCGCCTGCTCGACAAATATGAGGGTGAGTGGCGCGGCGACATCACGCGGATTTACGAAGAGAGCTTTTAGCGAAAGGCGTTCCCATGATCCTAGTTACCGGAACCGTTCAATTGCCGGAAGGCGGGCTGGAAAAGCTGCTGCCGGCGGCCAAAATCATGATGGACAAAACACGCAAGGAGGATGGCTGCATCAGCTATGCCTATTCGCAGGATCTGGTCGATCCATCCATGATGCATGTTGCCGAGGCGTGGCGTGACCGCGAAGCATTGGCCGCGCATTTTGAGACACCGCATATGGCGGTTTGGCGGGCAGCCATTCGTGAAGTCGGTTTAATCGACCGCAATCTGAAGGCCCATGAGGCCGACGAGGGCGAAGTGATTTAGCGCCTACTCGGCTGGTTGAACAACCGCCGGATTGCTGGTGCGCGATTTGAGACGGCGCGCCAATTTGGTCAGCGGTGCGGTGATAATCCCGTTCTCGCTCATCCAGTCATAATATTCGCGATATTTCGGATCTTCGGAAAGCAGATGCGCTTCCTCTGTGCGCGCGCGCCAGTAGTAAATCCCGCTGAACACGGCGAGGAACACGGTATTGCGGACCATGTCGGTCCACGATCCGTTGGTGACCAGAAACGGCATGATCGAAAACCACCAGAATGCGTTCTTCGAAAGATAGGCCGGGTGGCGCGTAAAGGCATACGGCCCGTTGGTGATCACGCCGCGGTAAGTCAGGTTGGAAAAGCGCAGGCCAAAGGCAATCGTCGCCCAAGCATAAATCGCGGTCAGCACGACCAGCCACGCGCCCCACACCCAGAGCAGGGTCGTTTGACCGGCAAACCAATGTGCCCAGTCAGCCGTGTTGACTTGATAAGTGAAGATGCCCGCTTGGTTCAACGGCGGATAGCACAGCAGTGCCGCCAACCAGCCAGCGAGGAAAGGGTTGCCGCTGCGAATATGCGCATCAAGCGGGCGGAACGTGACCAGATAGCCAACTGTGCCGATCTGCACATCGATCAGGAACAGCACGTTGAACAACAGCACTGCGAAGGTCACCGGATCTTGGATCAAGACTGGAATATCGGCGTTCACAACCAATGCAAAAAGGCCGGGAAGGATCGAGATCATAAAGGCCGTGAAGAAGCCTTTGATCATCCATGCGCGCCAATGTTTTTTGACTTCAGCCGCGTCCCATTCCTCGCGGCCGATCAGCAAGGCACCGAAATGCCAGGAATGGTCGCGCGGTTGCTTCATCACCCGGTCGATCCACAGCACATAGGGGACCGAAAGGATAAACAGCGGCATCGCGGCAAAGCCGAGAACCTCCATCGCGAAGAGATATTGGCCGTCCCAATACCACCGCGCGACGCAGTAGAAGAATCCAATGACAGCCCATGTCGCCCACAGGCCGGCAATCTTTGTGATCGAAATATCGAGAATGTCGGAGACGGGCTTGGAATTGTCCCAATCGATCCCCGTGCTGGGATTGCGATGCACTTTTTCGACAAACACCGCCCACGCCATCATCGGCACGGCGCTGAACAAGAGCGCGGCCAGCGACGCGTATGGTCCGGCCAAAGGCGCTCTCGGGCCCGGCAAACCGAATGTTTCGCCAATACCGGCCCAGTTGCGGCAGATAACCACCCACACCAAAAGCCCAGCCAGACCGATGAAGCCGGTGATGGCCGTTACGTCGCTCGCGGGTTTCGCGAGTGTAGGATTGTGCCCCGTCATAGGGGCTGGCTTTAGGCAAAAAGGGTTAAGACCGTGGTAACAGGTGCCCGCTTTTCAGCTGGTCTGTTCAGGCTGGAGGGCCAATTTACCTCCAGGCGTGCAGTTTCCCGTCATCGTCAAGGATATACAGCGTCTGGTTTGCCATAACCGGCGCAAGCGACACGCCTGCA
The DNA here is from genome assembly GCA_937920575.1 of uncultured Sphingomonadaceae bacterium. Lineage (GTDB taxonomy): Bacteria > Pseudomonadota > Alphaproteobacteria > Sphingomonadales > Sphingomonadaceae > CAKZSF01. The sequence continues at coordinate 3,407 of CAKZSF010000255.1, forward strand.
TTCAGTTCGGCAAATTCAGTGGTGGAACCATCCATCACGTTCACTGACCAAACCTGACCGCGCGAACTCGCAATCCATAGGCGATTGTTGGCCAAAACAGGCCCGGTCCAGAAGATCGCGCCTTCCTTGTCCTTCTCATCCTTCCAACGCGGCAGCTGGCTGATCCAGCGGACTTTGCCAGTGTTGCGTTGGATCGCGAGCAAGCGCGAATCATCTGTCAGTGTGAAGATCCACTCACCCGCCAGCGCTGGTGTCGAAATTCCCGCGAGGTTCAGCTCCCAGATCCGCTGGCCCGTGACCAGCTGATAGGCCGCCATCCGACCGCCTTGGCCCAAAGCGTAGACGAAACCGGAATCGATGATGGGATCGGCATCCACATCGGTTAGCGTGCCGACCTGTGTCGAAATGGATGTGCGCGCCAACGCATCAGCCCATAGGATCCGGCCATTCTCGTAACGATAGGCAGACAGCTCTCCGGTCGAGTAACCGGCAATCACCGTGCCTTGGCCAGCTGCTGGCGATGCAACGCCAAACACACCAGCTTGCGCCGAAGAGCCCGATTCGTCCCACTGGAACGCGCCCGTGTTCGCGTCGAGCGTGTGAATCTGGTTGTCTTGCGTCATCACGAAGACAGAATTGAACGCCACGGTTGGCGATCCGCGCAACGGCCCGGCTGGCTTCGCACGCCACAGTTCTGCGCCGGTGGTCGCGTTCAACGCAACAACATCACCCACGCCGTTAGTCGCGTAGACCCGGTCATTGGCATATGTCGCACCGCCACCAAACGCCGCCGATTCCAGATTGCTCGCCACTTCGAGACGATAGCTCCAAAGCTTGGCACCCGATTGGGCGTCATAGGCGTGAACCGAGGCGTTCGTGTCCACGGCAAACAGCTTGCCATCACCAACCACCGGCGAAGCGGCGAGACGACGTTTGTTAGAACTACCCGCAATCTGGGCTGTCCAGGCGCGGCTGGGCGAGGATGCGAAGCTAAGGTGGCCCATGCTGTTGGAAGCATTGCCGCCTGATTGCGACCAGGCCGTGTTGGGTGCAGCAGTCGGCAAAACCACCGCAACATTTGCGATCGAGGGGTCAACCTTTGTGCCTGCATCAATGCGCGAGAGGATTGGAATACGATTGCCCAGCGTTGGTGTTTTGGGATCGTCATCGTCACCACCAAACACCGAACAACCGGTCAGGCCAACAGCCATCAGAGTGGTCAGCGCAATGGCGCGAGTCGCTTTGCGGATAGGGCGGAATTGCTTCATTGTGTCGCTCTGTATGCCTCTTGCTTAACCGGTTATTGCGCCGGAGCCGGTGGTGGCCCCTCGGCTTCGGGTGCTTCTGCGCCAATTTCTTCGAGCAGCTCTTCCGGGTCCTTGATTGCGTCAAAGCCGAGAACTCCAGCAAGCTGGCGTGATCGCGATTGCAGCGAACCCGGCGCGTCGTCGTCCTTGGCAATCTCGACCAGCAGCGGCCCTGCCAATTCTGGCTTGTCTTGCGCCAGATAAGCAGCCGCGAGATATTCGGCCGCATGCGGGAACCACGGGGTGCCAGAAACGGCTAGCGGCTTCATCCGCTCAATCACCTCTTCCGGCTTGAGTGTATCGAACGTGACACCAACTTCGCGAATCTTGGCCAGATTGCGCAACTGTTCTGGAACGCTCTCATCCGCTGCAATCTCGGCAAGGATCTTCGCGGCCTCTTCCGGCTTGTCCTGCTGCGCGGCAATCCCGGCTTGGATCATGCGCGCGGACACTGCATGTGCGGACTGATCACCATCGGCGATGGGCGCAAATGCTGCGCTGGCTGTCTCCAGATTGCCATCCTGAAGCTGGTCCATCGCCTGAACAAGCGATTCAGATGCCTCTTCCTTGCCCGCGTTTACGCTGTTCGAATACCAGGTGTAGCCGCCCAAGCCAGCCAGGCCGACGGCCAGCGCAATCGCCACAGGGATACCGTATTTCTTGGCCGCATCCTGCATTTCCTGCGTGCGCACAGCCTCGTCGACTTCGCGCATGAACACGTCATCTTGCGGGTCCGTTTTGGGCTGTTCGCCCTCGCCGGAACTGTCAGTTTCTGGTTTCTTGGCCAAAGTCGTCTGCCTCTGTATTTTGGATAGCGTCTGCCATGTTTGACGCGCTGTTTAGCCTAAGCCACAGCCAATTCAATCATAAGTCTAGCCGTGATCCCCAATCCCCCTTGAACCTTTGATGAAGCACGCACCCAGGCGCACCCCCTGATCACGGCATTTTTCCAAGTCCCATGGCTCTGGAATAGAGCGCCGAATAGCTGTCAATCATCGCTCGCCGGTCAAACAATGCCACGGCTTTGCGCCGATTGGCCTCGCCCACTTCGAACCGCATATCGGCATCAGCGGCCAATTCGGCCAATGATCGTGCCAAGGCCGCTTCGTCGCCCGGCGAGGTGATAAATGCCCCGTTGGCGGGAGCCGCAATCGAGGCAACATCGCCAACCGCTGGTGCCGCAACCGGCAGCCCGCTGGCCATCGCCTCCACCACCGAAATCGGGAACTGCTCGCTGTGGGAAGACAGAGCAAAAATATCAAACAGTGGCGCAACTTTCGCTGGGTCGGCGAAGCCGGGCAAATGCACGCGCTCCGCAATGCCCAGCGCCTGCGCCTGTAGTTCAATCGCGTCGCGTTCCGGCCCCTCGCCCAAAATCACTAACTTCCACGGTTCTGGCAAGGGGGCAAAGGCGCGCACCAAGGCGGGCAGGTTCTTTACGGCGCGCAATCCCGCCATCGTGCCAACCCACAAATCGCCTTTTTGCTTGGTAACAGAGCCCAGCGCATCGGGCTTGCCGCGCCCGGCAAAGGCCCGCGTATCCACCCCATTGGGGATCCGCCTCAAACGCTTGGTCGGCTGCTGCCAATCATTCAGCGCAATTGTTTCAAGTGTTTCAGACGGCACCACCAGCGCCGATGTGCGGCCCAGCGCGATCCGGCGAAACCAGTTGCGCTTCCAACTGAGCTTATCGGCCTCATCCTCGTTGAACCCGTCCTCGTGATGGATCAGCCAAGGCAGTTTCAAAGTGGTGGCAAACACTGTGTGCGCCAGCACTGCATCCATCGCGCCCCAATTGTAAGTCAGCACCAGATCAAACGGCTTCATCGCATCGGCCAGCTTTTTCAAGCGGCGCGGGAATGGCTTGCCGCGAAGTGATGGAAAATCATCGGGGTAGCGGACATTGATGCGTTTGTTTACGAGCTCAGCCGCACCCAGCTTGCCCGGATCGCCCGAAACGATTGTGTGCTCCAAATTGGGGCCAAACGCGTTCATCAATTCGACCGCGCGCAGCTCTTTGCCACCCGGATCGAACGCGGAATGGAGGTGGAGGATACGCTTTTGCGCGCTTCTCGCTCGCGCCGGCTTTGCGCCCTTGCCAGTGGCTTTGCGGCTCATTTCTGCGCACCCAGAAATTCAGCGAGAGCGGCCTGCGTGACGTCCTCCTCCAGCGTGGGAGCGTGACCCACATCGGGCACCTCCACTTCGCGAAGTCCATCAATCTGTTGAGCCATTTTGGCAGCCGTTTCGGGTGACAAGAGATCAGATTTTGCACCGCGCAGCAGCAGCACGGGTCGACCCGACAGCGCCTTGAAGGCGGGCCACAAATCTGCCCCGCCGCTGTCGCCCTCTGGCTGGTTGAACGGTTCGGCAATGCGCATATCGTAATCGAGCACGATCCGGCCATTGCTGCCCACGGTCATGGCGCGCTTGGCAAAACGCAACCAGTCATTGAGCTCGAAATGCGGAAACAGCGCGCCCTGCTGTTCCATCAGCGCGCGCGCCGCGTGCATCCAGGTGGGATAGTTGCGCCCGTGCCCGACATAGTCGCGAATTCGCGCCACGCCCTCCGGATCGATCACCGGGCCGATATCGTTGATCACGGCAGCCTTAATGGACGCAACACCGCGCGCCGCGAGCAGCGACGTCACAATCCCGCCAAGCGACGTACCGATACAGATAACCTCTGCGATTTCTTGCTCGACCAGCAATTGCTCGACATCCTCGGCATATTGCATCGGATTATAGGTCGCGCTGTCTTTCGCATATTCGCTGCCACCGCGGCCTCGAAAATCGACACAAACGACGCGCCATTCGCCCGCAACAATCTCGGCGAGCGGTTCAAAATCGCGTGCGTTCCGCGTCAGGCCCGGCATGCACAGGATCACCGGCTGACCATCCTTGCCGCCCGCATAGTCACGGTAATGCAGTTTCAGCCCGTCTTTGCTGGACCAGTATTTGTCGTCAAATTCGCTCATGGCAGACCCGTGCCCCATCAAATGTATCCAGCGCGACTGGCTCAACCGGGTTGCGCAGCGGCCATTGCATCCCCACTATCGCGAAATGCGCAGCCTTCCGCAAGCAGCCCCGTACCGCCCTGACCCGCAGATTCAAGCGATTGCTGACTGGATCGGTGATCCGGTGGATGCGGCGGGCTTCCCCAAGGCACAATTGCGCTTTCGCAATGACCGCTACGATCGAACTGTCGGCCTTGCCGAATTGAGCGACGAGCAATGGGTGCAGCATTTCGGCCGGTTTGATCCGCTGCCTGACAATCTGCCGCGCCCGTTGGCGTTGCGCTATCACGGGCATCAATTTCGCACGTACAATCCGCAGATCGGCGATGGACGCGGCTTTCTGTATGCGCAGTTGCGCGACGGCGATAACCGCCTGCTCGATTTGGGCACCAAGGGATCGGGCCAGACCCCGCATAGCCGCGATGGCGACGGGCGGCTCACGCTGAAAGGCGCGGTCCGCGAAATCCTCGCGACCGAGATGCTGGAGGCGCAGGGCGTCAACACCAGCAAAACCTTCTCGGTCATCGAAACAGGTGAAGAGCTTTGGCGCAGCGACGAGCCTTCGCCCACCCGCTCGGCAGTGATGGTGCGGCTGAGCCACGGCCATATCCGCATTGGCAGTTTTCAACGGCTGGCCTCGCTCGGCGAAAAAGACAATCTTGCCGCACTGGTCGACTATGCCCTCGCGCAATATCCCGGCCCCACCCCGCCCGATGATGCACCCGCACGGGACGAGCCAGCCATCATGCTGCTGCATCAGGTGGTCGAGCGATTGGCCGACCTTGCCGCGTCTTACATGGTCGCGGGCTTCGTCCATGGTGTGCTCAACACGGACAATATGAACATTTCGGGTGAGAGCTTTGACTATGGCCCGTGGCGCTGGCTGCCCGCTTGGGAAGGCGGATTCACTGCTGCCTATTTCGATCAGCAGGGGCTGTATTGTTTTGGCCGCCAGCCAGAGGCGATCCATTGGAACTGCGCGCAATTGGCCAACGCTTTGCTGCCGATTGCGGACAAGGGAGCGCTGGTTGCAGCGCTCAACCGCTTTTCCGATCTCTACCACGACAATTTGGCGCGGCGGATGTGCTGGCGATTGGGGATCATCAGCCAAGGGCCTGATGCAGATCTGAACCTGTTCAAGGCAATGGGCGAATCCATTGCGGGGGCCAAGGCGGTGCCGGAAGAGTTCTTCGATTCTATCCGCTATCGGACATCAGCAGGATCAGGAGAGTTCGCTGATTTGCTGGGCAGTTACGACCGCGACGAAACACAGGCTGCAGACAGCACAGCGCGACAAGAAACCCAATCCATGCTGATCGAGGAGGTTGAAAGCATTTGGGATGCGATTGCCGAGCAAGACGATTGGAAACCCCTTACTGACAAAATCGCAGCATTGCGCGAAAAGGGCGATGCGCTAGGTCCCGCTCCCGAACCTGCAGGCCTTAGCGGTTGATGTTACAAGATAAAACGAAA
>CAKZSF010000256.1 GCA_937920575.1 uncultured Sphingomonadaceae bacterium
CGCATATCGCTTGGCCCCAATTGCGCGAGCGTGGACCCATCGCGGTATTCGACCATCGAATGGATCACGCTTTGCGGATGCACGACGATCTTGATCTTTTCCAAGCCGACAGGAAACAGATGATGCGCCTCAATCAGCTCCAACCCCTTGTTGAACATGGTTGCGCTGTCGACGCTGATCTTGGCCCCCATATCCCAATTGGGATGATTGACGGCCTGTTCCGGCGTGGCGTTTTCTATCGCATCGCTATCCCATGTGCGAAAAGGCCCGCCGCTCGCCGTCAACGTGATCGAACGCACGTGATCGAGTTCATTGCCTGCAAGACATTGGAAAATCGCGTTGTGCTCTGAATCCACCGGCAGGAGCGTCGCACCGCTGCGTGCAACTGCGGCCGTCATGACTTCGCCCGCCGAAACCAGCGCTTCCTTGTTGGCCAGCGCCACCGCCTTGCCTTGCTCGATCGCTGCCATGGTCGGGGCCAGCCCCGCGCAGCCAACAATCGCCGCGACAGTCAGATCAACGGGTCGGGAAGCCGCTTCGTTCAACGCTGCCGAACCGCCCGCCGCCTCTACAGTGCTTTCCCCCAGCGCGTTTCGCAAATCAGTCAGACAACTCTCATCCGCGACGACTGCAATCTCGGGATCGAATTCACGCGCCAGCTTGGCCAATTCTTCAGCCTGACAATTGGCGGTCAATGCAACCACGCGCCACTTGTCTCGCTCTCGCCGGATGAGATCCAGCGTTGATGTGCCGACCGATCCCGTCGCACCCAGGACAGAGATCGACCGCTGACTCAAGAGAGGAGGCTTCCCGCGATATACATCAACGAGACGACGAAACAGACCGCGATCAGGCCATCGACACGGTCAAAAATGCCGCCGTGCCCGGGAATGAGATTGCTGGAATCTTTCACTCCCGCGCGCCGTTTCATCCAGCTCTGGAAAAAATCGCCCGCTTGCGCGATTGCGGCAATAATTGTTCCGAGCAGCAACGCCGCACCGACGGTTTGAAGGCCGAATTCGCCGACTTGGTCATACGTCACGAGCTCCGCATCCGCGACGAAATACTCCACTCCCATCAGGACAATTGCGGCAGCCAATGCACCGCCGATAAAGCCAGCCCACGTTTTCGACGGGCTGATGCGCGGGGCAATCTTTGGCCCGCCGATCGCGCGGCCGGCGAAATATGCACCAACATCAACCGCAAAGATCGGGAGCAGAAACCCAACAAGAACGAACCACCATGCTCGTTCTGTCGTATCATCGCCCAGGAAGATGAGCGCCAACGCCGCTAATCCGACATAGACTGCGCCGAAGAACAGCCAGACTATCTCCCGAAATGGCGACAGCTCAAATTTGCCGACCAGCTTGTTCCATTCCCAAATGGTCAAGCCTGCAACGGCAAGCACGAAAACAATCCAGGCCCAACCGCCAAGCCAAAGCGCGCCCACTGTCACAGCCAGCATCGCCACTGCGGAGACCAATCGTGTTGGCAGATCGCTGCCGGATTTTGCTGATATATCGTTCATATTACCTGCCGCCATAGCGGCGCTCCCGCCCTTCAAATTCGTCCAAAGCCGCCTTTAGATGATCGACTGTAAAGTCAGGCCATAAAACTTCGGTAAAGTGCATTTCGGCATAGGCGCATTGCCACAACAGGAAGTTTGACAGGCGAACCTCGCCGCTGGTGCGGATCAACAGATCCAGCGGCGGCAGGTCAACCGTGTCGAGATTGGCCGCGAGCGATTCCTCTGTAATTGCACCGGTCGCTGCCGCTTTGTTGGCCGCTCGCACGATTTCTTGCTGCGAGCCGTAATTGAGAGCAACCGCCACAGTGTGCGTACCGCCCGCCGTCTTTTCCAATGCATCATCAATCAAGGCCACAATGTCAGGCTCCAACGCCTTGTAATCGCCAATAATCTTTAGCCGGACGCCGTTGTCGATGAATTCTTGCAGATCCGATTTGATGAAGCGTCGCATCAGCCCCATCAGATCATTGATCTCTTCCTCTGGCCGCTTCCAGTTCTCGGATGAAAACGCGTAGAGAGTGAGGCATTCTAGGCCAAGATCGCCACAGCCGCGCACGAGCGCTCTGACTGCCTCGACGCCATTCTTGTGCCCCAAAGCGCGCGGCAATCCCTTGCGCTTGGCCCAACGCCCATTGCCATCCATAATGACGGCCACATGACGCGCACGCTTCTCAGCGCTGCTCATACATCCTCTCCACGCACTCCGTTGGTCACTGAGTGAGGATTTCCTGAACCTTTTTCTCGACCACCGAGTCGATGTCACCAACATTGCTGTCAGTCATTTTCTGGACTTCGTCTTCCAGGCGTTTCCGCTCGTCCTCGGAAATTTCCTTAGACTTTTCATCATCTTTCAGTGCCTCCATGCCGTCACGCCGGACATTGCGCACGGCAATCTTGGCCTTCTCGCCATATTCGCCGGCCAGCTTGGCCAGTTCCTTGCGGCGCTCCTCGGTAAGGTCGGGCATCGGCAGACGAATGGTCTGTCCGTCGATCATCGGATTAAGACCGAGATTGGCTTTCGCAATGCCTTTTTCGACTGCGGTCAAATTGGATTTGTCCCACACCTGCACGCTCAGCATCCGCGGCTCTGGTGCTGAAACCGTCGCGACCTGATTAATCGGCATCATTGCGCCATAAACATCACACACAACGGGATCGAGCAGAGTCGTGTTGGCCCGGCCGGTACGCAGTCCGCCCAAGTCGCTCTTCAGCGATTCCACCGCGCCGTTCATGCGGCGCTCGATATCGGCCTTATCGTATTTGGCCATGGTCAGTTCCTCTTCTCAGTAACTGTTATTGCTAAGCTGTTCTAATTCCGAACAATTGTTTGAGTGCCCCCGCCCGAGAGCACGCGCGCCAGATTGCCTTGCTCGCGGATCGAGAAGACAACGATCGGAATCTCATTATCCCGGCAAAGCGCCACAGC
>CAKZSF010000257.1 GCA_937920575.1 uncultured Sphingomonadaceae bacterium
GTGATTGGGGGTAGCCCACAAGAATGGGCCAATCGCGCCGCAACCGCCGCCCAGCAAGGCGATGTGATCGGCGCGAGGCAGGCGATTGCGCAGGGGTTGCAGCAATTCCCGAGTGAGCCGGCACTGTGGCATGCGGTTGGCAATGTGCTGTTGCAATTGAACGACCCAGACGGGGCAGCCAAACATTTCGGAAAAGCGTTTGAGCTTAACCCGAAGAATTTTGACTACGCCGTGGATCAGGCGATCGCTCTCTCCGCAGCTGAGCGCAATCACGAGGCGGTTGCGATCCTCAGGCAAGTCGAGAAAGTCGGCAAGTCCTTTGCCCATTACTGCTCCACCCGAGGCAATGCCGAGCGGGGCGCCGGTAACGCGGCCGAGTCAGCCAAATGGTATGATCGCGCTCTCAAAATAGAGCCATCAAGGCCTAAGGCGTTGCTGGGGCGCGCCAACATTGCGCTGGAACGCGGTGAAGCGGATGCGGTGGCGCGGTTTGATGCTTCGCTGCAGACCGATCCGAGCAACCCGCTTGTGTGGCTGGGTAAAGGCCAAGCGCTGGATGTCGCGGGTGACGTTGCGGGTGCGCGCTCAATTGGCGAGCAATTGGCGGACCAAGCGCCGCAGTTTGTTGACGGATTGCGGTTCCTCGCCCAGCTCAAGCTGGGTGCGGGTGAGGAAGACTTCACCGCTCACTATGACGACGCAGCCAAGAAGGCACCGTCGGATCCGGGCATCCTGTTCGAATGGTGCAAGGTGCTGGCCGGGCTCGATTACAATGCCGAGGCGGCAGAAGTCGCCGTCCGTGCGCGCGAGGCATTCCCTTCTCAGCCTTATTTCGAGCTGTTGGAAGCGATCTATGCAGGGGCCGCTGGCGATGATGATCGCGCCGAAGCGATTTTCGCGGACCTCAAGAATGACGGGTACGATCGCCAGCTGCACGAGGCACGGCATCGGATCAGGCGCGGGGAGTATGACCGGGCCGGGGCATTGCTGGACGCCGCTGAAGAACAGGCACCGCAGGATATCAGCGCGTGGGCGCTGCGTGATATTGTCTGGCGGCTGACAGACAATCCGCGCCATGAATGGCTCCATGGGCAGCACGGGCTTTATCGGTTGCTGCCGCTGTTGGACGCAGGGAAAGTGTTGCCGCCGGTCATCGGCCTGTTGCACGCTCTGCACGATGGTTCGCCTTTGCCTTTGGGCCAGTCGTTACGGGGAGGAACGCAAACGCGCGGGCGGCTGTTTGATCGCACTGAACCCGAATTGGCGCGCTTGCGCGAGGCGATCGAGGCGACCTTGGAAGAGTATCGGGCGCAATTGCCCGATGCCGACGAGCGACATCCGCTGTTGCGGCATCGGGATAATCCTTGGCGGATCACTGGATCATGGTCGGTTAGACTGACCGGCGGCGATCATCACACATCGCATATTCACCCGCAGGGCATCATTTCATCAGCGCTGTATCTTGAGCTCCCGGATGAGGTGGCCTCGTCTGACGATTTGGCGGGCGGTTTGGAACTTGGGCGGTCTCCGCCTGATTTGCGCGTTGACCTTCCGCCGGTCGAGGTTTTTGCGCCGAAAGTGGCGCATCTCGCGCTGTTTCCCAGCACGATGTATCACGGAACGCGGCCCTTCTCTGGCGGCCCACGGATGACCGTTGCATTTGATGTCACTCCTGCGCAGTAAGGTGGGATGAGCAAAGCCAAGCAACCCGAACAGGCGCCCGATCACGCCAAGGCATGGGGCGATTTTTGGGCGCGCAACAGCGCGGGCAGTGACCCAGGTGGCTGCCTGCCGGGACGGTGGAGCGGGATCGAAGAATGCCAGATCGCCGCGTGGAAGAGCTTCGCCAAACAACTGCCAAAGGGTGCGAAAGTGCTTGATTTGGCAACCGGTGATGGCCGCGTGATGCGCTGGATGTTGGCCGGGCGGCGGGATCTGAAATTGACCGGGTGCGATCTGGCTGAGCAGCTGCCCGCTCCTCCCAAAGGCACGAAGGTGCGATCCGGTGTTCGGATGGAAGATTTGCCGTTCGGCGAAGGGCAATTCGGCGCGGTGGTGAGCCAGTTTGGTTTTGAGTACGGTGATACGGCCTTGGCTGCGGCTGAATTGGCGCGGGTCACTCGATCAGGGGGATGGGTTGGCCTGATGACGCATCGACAGGATGGCCCGATCTTGGCGCACAATTTTGAGCGACGCGCGGCGATTGCTTGGGCGATTGAAGAGCAAGAACTTATCCAGAAGGCCAAGGGCAGCTTGCAAATGCGGGGTCTTGGCGGCCCGCCAGTGCCCCCCCTGTTGGCAAAGGCGCCGGCAGAAGGCGCGGCGAAGTTTGGCGCGCAATCAGCGGCTTGGGAGATTGCAGAGGCGATTTGCAGAACACTCGCCATGGGTGCACGCGATCATCCTGGGCGAGTTGCGGCTACGCTTGAGGAGATTGGCAAGCAGGCTGCGAACGAGATTGGCAGGATCGCGTCACTGGAGACAGCATGCGAATCTGCGGCACTGGGGAATTTTGAGATGATTTTGGCCGATGCAGGGCTCGATCTTAACTCGAGAGAGCCTGTGAATGAGCCAGGTTC
>CAKZSF010000258.1 GCA_937920575.1 uncultured Sphingomonadaceae bacterium
TTTGGGCAGGAAGATCAACGCCATGGCAATTGTCGCAACCGCGGCGGTCACTTCCCACCCCATGCTCGACATGTTGTAGCGATAGGCGGAGCCGTTGAGGCCTGTCAGCTGTTCAGCCGAAAGGTTCGTCAGCAACAAAGAACCCGCGATGAACGTCGCACCCAATCCGCGCCCGGCCAGAAAATAGCCGTCCTTGGTATCGGTTGTACCGCGTGTTTTAAGCCAGCTGATCCACGCCACGAGGCCCATAAAGAACACGCAACTGATGAGCGTGAATGCCAGATTGCCGTCGTCCAAAACTTCCCCCATCCGGATCGAATGAGTACTCATTCCAGCCTGTGGGTCGCTTGGCAAGCATCGTCCCAAGCGAACGCATGGCTTGGCGAGACGCCCTGACAAATGTAAAATGCTGTAATCGCGAGCAGTCTGTGATTCTCAAACGGCGCTGGCTGCGCCATAAATCAGGCTGTGTCCGGTGGCGTGCAAGATTCTCCGCACTGGCTGGCGCAAAATGGCAGAGAGAGATCAGGATTAGATCATGCAAATAGCGGTAGCAGACGACGAAACTGAAATAGCACAAGAAATCAGCAGTCACCTGCTGAATGAGGGGCTGAACTGCGACACATTTCGCAACGGGGATGAGGTGGTCGCCGGTCTGCGCCGTTCGACTTATGACGTTGTCCTGCTCGACTGGAACATGCCTGGCAAGACCGGTGTAGAAGTGATCGAGTGGGCGACCGAAAATCTCGAGAAGACGCCCAACTTCATCATCATGACCAGCCGCAGCGATCCGGAAGATATTGTCCGCGGATTGGAAGCAGGGGCGTGTGACTTTATCGTCAAGCCAGAGCACCCGTCAGTTGTGCTCGCCCGTGTGCAAGCAGCAGCGCGGCGCAGCATCGTCAAGAGCCCTGATCCGGTTATGTCCCTTGGGCCATATACCATTGATCGAAATACTCGCACCGCGACATTGAACGATGAAGCGATCAAATTGACAGCAAAAGAGTTTGATCTTGTAAGAGTTTTCTTCGAAAACCTCGATCGCCCCTTGTCTCGCAACTATCTTCTTGCGAAGGTGTGGGGTGGGTCAGACCAACTGGAGACCCGCACTTTGGACATGCATGTTTCGCGCATTCGGTCCAAATTGCGTCTGCGTCCGGAGAATGGCGTGGTTATCCAGACTGTGTTTGGCTTTGGGTACAGGATGAATAACTCAGAGGGGTAAACTATGCGCCATATCGCCGCGGCATCGTGTTCTGCTGCTGAGCGAGACTGGCTGCGCGCCCCCTTTTCATCACAAGCCTCGACCGCCTTGGCGACCGCAATGGCAGCTGCGCTTCTCAGTGCCTGCACTGTGGCCACGCCACCAGTAGTCAGCGCGGATGGCGGATCAATTCCTTCTGGGCAAAGCATCACTTTGGCGTCGCCATCACCGGACGGTTCCCCGCAAGAGCACGCGTTGCGTGCCGCGCTGGGTGAAGAGTTTGCCAAGCAAGGCTACGCCCTTTCTGAGAATGGCGCATACATAATCGAATATTCGATCGCTGAACGCTCTGCCTCAGTCGGGATTGCCTACGAGCCTCCCCAAGGTCAGACCACGCAACCAGAGATTGCGTCTCCTGACCGGATCGACAAACGCATCCTGCGCGAATGCAACGCACAGCGCCTGCGCATCAACATGGTTGCTTATCCCACCGCCCAGAGCGGTTCGACAAAGCGCGTATCCGGTGAGATGGATGATTGTGCGTTTTCCGCTAACAGCGTGCAGACAGTGGTCACTGCAATGGTGGACGCGCTAAGCGCTGGCTAGTTGGGGCTAAGCCAAAGGCAATGTGATCGAGAAGGTTGTGCCTATTCCTTCGTGCGTCTCTACCGTGATCTCGCCTTGATGCTGACGTACCGCTTCGTTGACGAAGGTTAGACCAAGCCCGGCGCTCGGCCCGGCTGTGTCAGAGCTCGCTCCAAATCGAGCAAATGGTTTTTCGATGCGTTCAGGTGGCAGACCCGGCCCGTTATCCTTTACAGACAGCAATGCCTTGGTCGGGTCATCCTGAAACAATCCGGCCGTCAATTCGATCTCGCTGCCGTCGGGTGAAAACTTGATCGCATTGCTCAACAAATTGTCGACCATGCGCGCGAGCATTGCCGGGTCGCCCATGACGAAGATCGGATCTTCATCAACATTCTGCACCAGCGCGATCTTCTTTTTCTGCGCCTGATAATAGAACCGATCCGCCGCCTCGATCACCTGGGCGCTCAGATCCAGCTCGACCAGTTGGACTGGTCGTGCAGATAGCCGCGCGATCTGGACAAAGTCATCAGCAAGTTTGAGCGTCCGGTTGGCTTGCAGAACGATGCGCTGAAAACGTTCTTTCGCGCTCAGACGTTGTCCCTCGCCCTCAGCCAATCCAATTATCGCGACTTGCGGTGAACGCATATCATGCGACAGAAATTCCATCGTCTCGCGCCGCTCTTTCTCGGCGGCACGAATCTGAGTGAACTCGTAAAATTGGACGATCTCTCCAATGCTTCCATCATCCCCGTCAGCAATCTCAGATCGCGAAAAGCGGAACACACGGCCATTGGGAAATTCAATCTCCTTGCGAACCTCGTTAAAGCTGGCCCGCTGGCTGGCCAAAAGATCGGTCAGACCAAAGCCCAGTGTTTCACCGTCAAACAGCGTTTGCGCTTCCTTGTTCATGATTCGCGAAAGCCCTTTGTCATCGAGCACCACGATGGGTTCGGGCGCGGCGATCACAACGCTACGAATGAACTCAAATCGCTCGCGAACATTGGCTACCAACCCGCGCAACTGGCTGACATGGCGCGCGACATCGTCAAATCCAGCCCCGATGATCCCATCTTTGCTGTTGTCAAACTGCTGAAGGTTGCTTGCTTCGTTGCGCATGTAATTGACGACGGATGACAGCCGCCGCCAACCCCAAAACGGGTAGGCAATCACAAATGCGACCAAGATTGCGCTGGGTGGAAACCAGATACCGAAGAAGCGCGGCATCACGAGAGAGACTACAAAGATGAGCAGCATCACCAGCGTCGCAACGCGCCAAAGTCGCGCGGGCTCAAACGCCCAGAACGCAAGGAACAACGCCAACACCGCCAGGGCTGTCAGGATGATCGACCACGTCGTGCTGACCGGCGTTACAAAGCTGTCTTGCACCATCGCATCGAGGAAGTTGGCCTGAATCTCAACGCCGGGCAGGATTCCGCCGCCATAGGCCGGAACCGCATAGCTATCGCTCAACCCTTGCGCCGTGGCGCCAATCAAAACAATCCCATCGCGCATAAACGGATCGGCAACTGTTCCGTCAAAAAAGTCAGCCGCTGATACAGTGGTGAACGCTTCCGTCCCATGATAAGGGAAAATCAGCGGCTTGGTTGGATCAGCCAATGCG
>CAKZSF010000259.1 GCA_937920575.1 uncultured Sphingomonadaceae bacterium
CCGGACCTTTCCGTGGGACTTGCGGATCGTATAGCCGCCACAGCGATGGCCGTGCTCGCGGGGCTGGAATATGTGAATTACTACTACCGGCAATTGCAACATTTCGATCACGGCCCAGACTGGCAGCGGCTCAAGCGCGGCACAGGCTTCCGCAAAAGCCAGCTGCGCAGAGATCTGGAACGGTTTGGCCTGGGCTGAAGCGGTTCTTTATTCAGCCGCCGTTGGTTGCGGAATCACGCGAATCTCAACCGGCTCTTCGCTCAGAAATTTCTTAGCCGCTGCCTGAATATCCTCCGGCATGATCGAGCGCAGGACCTCTTCGCGGTTCCGCCGACGGTCCAACATCCAGCTATCATTCTGCGCTTCCACGACAATGCCAGTCCACCCGGCATTGCGCCCAACCTGACGCTCGTACCCCTCCAGCTTCGGGTTGCGCGCCCGCGCCAGACTGTCCTCGCTTGGCGGATTGGCGACCAGTTCCGCAACGAGGCCACGCACCGTTTGCGAGACTTGGTCCATTGTCGCCGGATCGGCAGGCGCGCGCAATGTCAGATGGCCATAGCCGTCAAAGGTCAGCGAAGATGTCGACTCAACACTGGGTGTATACGTCGCACCCAATTCCTCACGCAGCACTTCAATCGCGCGCAAGAATATCAGTTCAGACAGCAATTGCCGCGTCAAAGAACCCCGCATGTCATGCGCGTCTTCAGTCGGCCAGCTGATAGAGATCGCGCCCTGATCCGGTTCGCCAGTGTGATACAAAGTGCGCAAGCTGCGATCCTGCGTAAACTGCAATGGCCGTGGCTCTTGCTTGTTCACTGTCGGACGCTCCAACGCGCCCAGCGTGGCCGCCACTTCCTTGATAATCGTGGCCTCATCAAATTCACCGACGATGGCAATCTTGATCAAGCCTTCGGCGAACTGATTGCCGATCACTGCTTTCATATCGTCCACGGAACGCTCGACCATCACGGCAGGATCGAGAAACCCCATCCGGTCGTCTCCGTCGGTCAGCACGGCTTCCAGTGCAACACCCAGAACCTGTTCGGGGCTGTTGGCAATGGTCGTGGCAACAATTGGAGCGGCGCCATCCCATTGGCGCTGCGTTTCTGCGCTGAACGCCGGATCACTGATTTGGGCAGCCATCAATTGCAGCTGCAGCAGCGCGTCTTCTCTGGTGACATCACCGTTGAGCGAAAGCGTATCCGACTGCATCGTGTAGCCCGTCGCAACCTGTTTTCCAGCTAGAACGCGCCGCAAGTCCTCGACCTTATGAGCGCCCAAACCATCGGCCGGCGCGAGGAATGTGGTGAGCAGGTTCAGCCCCGCATAGCCTTCTGGAGCAATCGAGCTGCCTTGGCCAACCTCGGTGCGGATTGTGAGCTGGTTCGGTCCGAATTCGGTGTATTTCAGATTGAGCTGAACCCCGTTGGCAAACTCAATCGTGCGGATTTCCAAATCCTCGATCCAGTCCTCGGACACGACTTTGCCCGGCTCCCCAAAATCGCTGTAGGCAAAGGTTACTTCTTCGGCCTCTTCTGGTTTGGCCACGGCCACCTGTGCGCTGTCAGCCAAAGTGCTCGCTATGGCGTTTTTGGCATCGGGGACATCAGTCTTGCTGGCGAGCATGATGTAAGTGGGTGCCGGCCCCCAGCCATTGCGAAACGCCTGATGCACTGCCTCAGGCGTGAACGTGTCCGCCAAAGCGTTGTAAATCGCATTTTTTGTTTGGGGCGAGGTATAAACCTGATTGTTCAGCGAGCTGATCGCAATCTGCGTTGCGATGTCGACATTGCCAATCGTATCGGCCTGATCCGCATCAATCCCGAAATTCGACGCCATATTGGTCTTGGCCTCGTCAATTTCAGAGAAGGTGAAGCCGTGCTCAGCCGCCCGCCGCCATTCCTGCTCTGCCAACGCCAGCGATTGATCCCACTTGCCATCAGCAGCAACCACCAGCAGGCCATAGGAACGGGCTGACTGAAACAGATCCTGCGCGAGCGCCTGGCCGCCCAAAGTGCGCGGATTTTCTTGATTGGCAAGAGCATTGACGCGGTTGCTCAGCGCGACAGCGGCAACTTCTTCTAACAAGCGATTGCGGAATTCTGTGAAGCTGTTGTCCGCCGTCTTGTAAGGCGCAACACGCTGCAGGTCGATCAGCTCTGGTGTGGCGGGGTCGACAATCAGACTCACTGCCAATTCGCTTTGATCGGCAGGTTTGGCTGAGTACCGCTCGCGTGCTTCGCCCTTGGGCTGCCAATCGCTGAATTTCTTGGTCAGCTCTGCTTCGACATAATTCGGATCAACATCGCCCACGATCACTAAAGTTGCACGATCCGGACGGTAATAGCCCTCGTAGAAGGCCCGCAATTTCTCTGCAGTCTGTGCGGCAATTGATTCCGGTTCAGCCGTGACACGGTCACCCACGCGGGGTGTTTCGAGCACATCGCGCAGGAATTGTGAAATCCGGCGGCGCGGGGGTGTGTTGCGCACCTGATATTCGGACAGGATAATTCCGCGCTCGCGCTCAACCGCTTCGGGCGCGATGGTCAACTCGCTGGCCATTTCCCGCAAGATCATCAGCGATGTATCCACCGTCTCATCATCCACATTAGGAATGTCGAGCTTGTACATAGTGTATTCGAGCGACGTTTCAGCGTTGGTGTCCGCGCCAAAGGCAAGGCCCAACCGCTCCAACATTGGCACCAATTCGCCTTCAGGAATATTGGTCGAACCGTTGAACGCCATATGCTCGAGGTAGTGCGCCGCGCCTTCTTCGGCATCGCTTTCCTCACGCGCGCCGACGTTCACGATGAAGCGGATCGATGCCTCGCCAGTCGGTGCCTCATGCTGCTTGATCGCATAGCGCATGCCATTGTCGAGCCGCCCCCAAACCACTTCGGGATCGCCGGGCAATTCTACGTCGGTGATGCCCCATGCAGGAATACCGCCTTGCACCACTTGGGCCTGCTCCTCAGCAGGCGATGCTGGTTCTGCGATATCCTCTTCGGCGGCCTCTTGTGCCAGAGCGACTCCGCCCAAGGGTGACAGGCATAAGGCAGCCGCCACTGCGAGAACGGAACAAGACAAAATGGTAGTATTGGATTTGGTGCGCACGAACAGTCCCCCAGACGAAACACGAAGTTACCGATATGGTTTAAGGTAGAGCGGTCGGAACGCAATGCGGTTCCGTCGGGTTCAAATCGACATTCGTCGAATTGCTATCCAACGACACCTGCCGCCGCAAGAACTGCCAACGTCAATACATCCGGTGCCAGCGAAGTCATCGGTGCGATCTGAACCGGTTTCTCCATTCCGATCAGCATCGGGCCAATCGTGGCGTTGCCCGCCAGTTCACGCAGCAGCTTTGCCGACAGGTTCGCCGATTGCAGCCCTGGCATCACCAGCACATTGGCGGGGGCTGACAAGCGGCTGAACGGATACAGTTCCATTACCTTTGGATTGAGCGCGGCATCGGGCGCCATTTCGCCTTCATATTCGAAGCCGGGCTGTTCCTCGTCCAAAATGGCGACCGCCTCACGAATGCTATCGAGCCAGCGCCCTTCCGGATTGCCAAATGTGGAATAAGACAGGAACGCCACCCGCGGCTCGTGCCCCAACCGGCGCGCCACCGCGGCGGTTTCCTTGGCAATCGTCGCAAGTTCGGACGCGCTCGGGCGCTCGTTGATCGTGGTGTCGGCCAAGAACGTCGTGTGGTTCTTGCCGATCATCATATGAATTCCGAACGGCAGCGAGTCTGGCTTAGGATCCAGCACTCGGTTGATCTCTTTGGCAGTCTGCGCAAACGGGCGCGTCATGCCGGTGATCATCGCATCGCCATGGCCAAGCGCGACCAGCAACGCGGCGAAGATATTCCGTTCCTGATTGACCATCCGCCGCACGTCACGTTCTGTGTAGCCACGGCGCTTCAGACGGTCATAGAGGTAATCGACCATTTGCGGGACAAGCGCGCAATCAGCCGAGTTCTGAATCTCGAAACTGCCCGGGTCAGAGACTGACAGCTGGTGCAGTTTATCGACCACAGCCTTTGTTCGTCCGACCAGAATGGGTGTTCCGTAACCAAAGTCGCGGAACTGGATCGCAGCGCGCAGGACGACTTCTTCCTCGGCCTCGGCAAACACAACGCGTTTGGGATTCGCCTTCGCATCCTCGTACACCTGCGTGAGAACCGAGGTTGTCGGATTGAGCCGCGCTTTGAGCGAATTGATATAGACATCGAAATCAGCAATCGGCGCCTGCGCCACACCGCTGTCCATCGCGGCTTTCGCCACAGCGGCCGACACCGTTTCCATCAAACGCGGGTCAAACGGAGCCGGGATGATGTATTCCGGCCCGAACTTGTATTTCACACCATAGGCCGCCGCGACTTCTTCCGGCACACGCTCGCGTGCCAATTGCGCAATCGCCTCTGCCGCGGCGATCTTCATTTCCTCGTTGATGGCTGTGGCCTGCACATCCAGCGCGCCGCGGAAAATGAACGGGAAGCCCAGCACATTGTTGACCTGATTGGGATAGTCGCTGCGTCCGGTGGCGATGATTGCATCGGGGCGGACAGCTTTGGCATCTTCCGGGCGGATTTCCGGATCGGGATTGGCCATCGCAAAGATGATTGGATGGTCTGCCATGCCCTCCACCCATTCGGGTTTCAGGGCGTCTTTCGCGGACAGGCCCAAGAAAACATCCGCGCCTTTTAGCGCCTCTTCCAGCGAACGCGCCTCGGTTTGCACAGCATGCGCGCTCTTCCATTGGTCGACATTATCACGGCCCGGATAGATCGGGCCCGAGCGGTCACACACGATCACTTGATCATGCGGTACGCCCATCGCTTTGATCAATGCGGTACAGGCCAGTGCAGAAGCACCCGCCCCGTTCACGACCATTTTCACATCTTTCATGTCGCGTTTAGTCAGATGGCAGGCGTTGATCAGGCCAGCCGCAGCAATAATCGCGGTGCCATGCTGGTCATCATGCATCACCGGAATGTTCATCCGGTCACGCAACGCCTGCTCAATGATGAAACATTCTGGCGCTTTGATATCTTCCAGATTGATCCCGCCAAAGCTGGGTTCCATCAGAGCAACTGCATTGATGAAGGCTTCGGGGTCTTCGGTGTCGAGCTC
>CAKZSF010000260.1 GCA_937920575.1 uncultured Sphingomonadaceae bacterium
CCATATACACCAAGAGCGCCCATCCGTTTGGATAGACGCTCTTGGCGGACAGGGTGGGATTCGAACCCACGAAGGGCTTGCACCCTTGCCGGTTTTCAAGACCGGTGCATTCAACCGCTCTGCCACCTGTCCGCTGGATGCGCTCGCTAGCGTGGTCGGACTAACTTGTCACTAGCAATGTTCTGCAAATTCATTCTGCCGCAGGATTGATTCATTTCGTCGATATTTCAGCGGCGATCATTGGCGATTCAGCTTCATTGTGAGAATGCTACTTGCATGAAATTCAACAGTCTCTCTTTAGCGGTCGCTGCTTTTGGCACTTTGCTGGGCGCGCAACCTGCCACAGCGCAGGACACTTCATTCTATAACTACGTCGAATCACTGAAAGAACGCGCTCGTTCTGAAGGTGTGAGCGAAGGCACGATCCAGCGTATGACCGCTGGGCTGACACCCAATCAGCGCGTTATCCAGCTTGATCGCGGTCAACCGGGATCGCCCCGCCGCAGCGGTTTCCCGGCCATGGCTCCGTACATTGCAAAGCATGTTGACCGTGCGCGGATCAATGGCGGCAAGCGGACGCATGCGAATGCCCAATACTTGCTGCAACGGATTGAGCAGCAATATGGCGTACCGGGCGAGATATTGGTCGCGATCTGGGGGCATGAGACCAATTATGGCAGCTTCAAAGGGAATTTCGATCTGTCCCGCGCGCTGGCCACGTTGGCTTGGGAAGGTCGCCGCCGCGAGCTTTTTAGCGGTGAATGGGTCGCTTTGATGAAAGTGGCCGATAAAGGCTATTCCCGCAGCCAATTGGTTGGCAGCTGGGCTGGCGCCTTTGGCAATCCGCAGTTCCTGCCGAGCGTCTATCTGCGCCTTGCGACGGATGGCGACGGCGATGGTCGCGCAGACATTTTCAACAACCGCGCTGACACATTGGCATCGATCGCGAACTACTTCCGCGACTCAGGATGGCGGACTGGCCAACCATGGGGCGTGCGGGCCTATGTGCCGGTCGATATGTACCGGGGTGATCTCAAATCCACGCTTAAAGCGCCCAGTTGTTCAAGAGTTCATGAACGCCATAGCCGCTGGATGCCTGTCAGCGAATGGAAAAAAAGAGGTATAGAACCAAGAGGTTACATTGGTGATGACGTCATGGCGTCATTGTTTGAACCGGACGGCCCGACGAAACCTGGCTACCTCTTAACCGGAAATTACAGGGTTATCCTCGAATATAACTGCTCGAATTACTACGCGATGAGTGTGGGGTTACTAGCAGATGAGATTTCCAAGTGAGCGCCCTAAGGGACGTGCAGCGACGAGTTCGCTCGCAATAGCTATGATGATGACGCTGGGGGCGTGTAGCGCTCTTTCCGGCGGAGGATCAGATGGTGCGGCAAGCGCATCCGCCAATCCTAGCGAACGGGCTAACAATCCCGCTGCCGACTATCCGGTTGTGCTGGGCGATCCCTTCACAATTGATGGGGTGACTTTCACGCCAGAGGATACGCTCAACTATGATGCGGTCGGCTATGCCGCATCGGATCGCTTGGGCGGAGACGCTGTTTCGGGCGCACACCGCACATTGCCCTTGCCGAGCTATGTTGAAGTGACTTCGCTCGAATCCGGGCGCACCATTTTGGTGCGTTTGGAGCGGCGCGGCGTCATGTACGGAAATTCCGAGCTTGGCTTGTCGAACGGCGCGTTTGCTCAACTGGGATTAGCGCCCGGCGCACCGGTTCGTATTCGTCGGGTTCTGCCGCCGGAGTTTGAGCGCGCAGAGCTGCGCTCCGGTAATCGGGCTGCGGAGCGTATGGCGACGCCGCAATCCTTGGTGAATGTGCTGAAACGACGACTGCCTGAATCTGGTTATGTGCCTGGGACGCCTCCACCGGTCGATCTGGCGCAAGCGGACGTTCCAACAATTCCGGTTCCGCAAAGTGACGCAAACTATGATAATCTGCCGGAGTTGCCACCTGCTGCCATGCCGCAAGAGGCGGACGCAGCCACAGAAGTGAACGCTATTCCTGCCCTGCCACCTTTGGATGGCGTTGTTCCTGCAGCTGCTGTTGCAAAGGCGCCAAAGGCCGCCGCTCCCGCCAGTTCGGTGAATGTGACGCGTGCGTCGGCATCGGGTCAAGCGGATTATATGGTTCAGGCAGCTGCATTCTCCAGCGCGGATCGCGCTCGCAATGCTGCCGCAACGTTGGATGCGAAGATCAGTAAGGCTGGGCGCTTCTACCGCGTGCGTACTGGACCATTCGCTAGCCGTGGAGAAGCCGAACGCTCTCTCGCAAAGGTGCGCGGAGCGGGCTATAGCGACGCGAAGATACTCAAGAAATAGAGCTTTCCTCCTGCCGGAGGGGCAGGGGGACCGCACCAATTTCTGTCAATCGGGGACATTCAGGGTTCGCTCGCGCCGCAGCGCTCGGCGTGGCATTATGCGCGCTGAATGCGGCTGTTCCCGCATCAGTGCAGACCGCCCCTAACGATCAGGCCGCCGATGGCCTTCCCGCTGGCGTGCCGTCGGCCGATATTGCGCCTATCGCGTTGATGGTGGACATGAGCACGGGGCAGATCCTGTTTCAGCGCAACATTGATCGCCGCTTTATTCCGGCTTCGATCACCAAAGTGATGACTGCGTTCGTCGCGTTTGAGATGATTGATGCTGGCGAATTGCAGGCGGGTCAGCTCATGCCCGTTAGCGATGCAACGTTTCGCGAATGGTCTGGGACTGGTTCGTCCATGAATGTCGCTCGTGGTTCAAGTGTTAGCGTTGACGACTTGTTGCGCGGGATCACATCTGTTTCGGCCAATGATGGTTCGATTGTACTGGCGCAGGGTGCGGCGGGGTCGGTCGATGCATGGGTCGCCAAAATGAATGAGAGCGCTCGCGAACTGGGCATGTCTGACAGCCATTTCGGCACACCCAACGGGTGGCCAGATGAAGGTCAAACATTCGTGTCCGCGCGCGATTTGGCGACATTGGGCAAAGCGTTGATCACGCGCCACCCTGAGAAATACGCGCGCTATTTCGGTCAAAGGACGTTCACCTATAACGGCCAAACTCAAGAGAACTATGATCCGATCAGCGGGGTTGTCCCTGGTGGAGACGGACTAAAAACCGGCTTTACCCGGCAGGCTGGCAATGGCTTCCTTGGTTCGGCAGAGCGCGATGGCAGGCGACTCCTGATGGTTATCGGCGGCGTTGCCGAGCTGGATGTCCGTCAGCGAGCCGCCCGCGAATTCATCGAATGGGGCTTTGTCGGTTTTGATCAGCGCCCCTTGTTCTCTGAGGGCGATCCAATTGGGCATGTGCGTGTTCGTGGGGGTGATCAGGCCACTGTTGGAGTGACCATCGGGCGAGGCGTTTCCTTGGCTCAGCGTGCGGGGAAATCGAACAAGGTTCTGATCCAGATGCGGTATGCGGGGCCCGTTCAGGCTCCGATCAAGGAAGGCGATCCCATCGCTACACTGAGCATGAGCGTCGATGGTGAAAGGGGCGCTGACATTCCTCTGTTCGCTGCGCAAGACGTCGCGAAGGGTGGGGTGCTCGACCGCCTGCGTGATGGAATGTATACACTGATACCATGACTCGGCGTGGCAAATTCATCAGCTTTGAAGGCGGAGAAGGCGTCGGCAAATCGACTCAAGTGGTATTGATTGCCCAAGCATTGGCCGAGCGCGGTATCACCGTTGATGTGACGCGTGAGCCGGGCGGCACCGATGGTGCAGAAGCGATCCGCAATTTGCTGTTGCACCATGATGGTGAGGCATGGGGAGAGCGTGCAGAAGCGTTGCTCTTCGCGGCGGCTCGGTCTGATCATGTGGAAAAGCGTATCAATCCGGCGTTGGATCGAGGCGAATGGATCCTATGCGACCGCTACATCGATTCCACCCGCGCCTATCAAGGCGGTGGGGGAGGGCTCGACGACGACGCGATCATGGATTTGCACCGCGTGGGTAGCGGAGGGTTGCTTCCTGACCTGACTATCCTTTTGCAAGCCAACCCCGAAGCAACCGCTGCGCGTTTGGCGGCACGTGACGGTTCACAAAGCGACCGGATCGGTGGCCGTGATTCAGAATATCACGCTCGCGTTGCATCCGCCTTTGCAAAGCTTGCCGAGGCAGAGCCGACACGGTTCGCGATCATTGATGGCACGCAAGGCCCAGAGACAGTGCATGAAGCGGTCATGTCTGCAGTTGAGAACCGATTGGGTTTGGAGCCATGAGCGCTCCCCAACATTTGGCAGATCAGTGGAACGCTTTCAGCAGCGCGATGGATGGTGCGCGCATGCATCATGGCTGGATTCTCGCTGGTAAGCAGGGATTGGGCAAGGCGGAGTTCGCTATGCTTGCTGCACGGGCCTATGTCGGGACCGACAGCCCGGCGCAGCAGCACCCGGATATCCACCTTCTCACCCATCTGCCGAAGGACGCGAAAGAAGAGAAGAAACGCGACGAGGGCAAACCGTTTGAAACCAAGCGCAACATTGCGATCGATCAAATCAGGTCGATGCAGGCACGGTTGAACACGCGGCCCACATTGGGAGATCGTCGGGCGATCATTCTCAACCCTGCGGATGATCTGGAAAAAGGTGCCAGCAACGCATTGCTCAAAAGCCTTGAGGAACCGCCGGTGGGCACGCTGTTCTTACTGGTGACACATCG
>CAKZSF010000261.1 GCA_937920575.1 uncultured Sphingomonadaceae bacterium
GGGTTCTCCGCATTTGTTGTATTTGCATGGCGGCGGATATGTGATGGACGTGGCTTCGGTGCATTTTGATGCCGTGTGCCGTCTGTGCCTGTTGATCGGCGCAAGTGCGACAGTGCCGGTTTATCCTCTCGCGCCGGAACACAAGGCACCGCATATTTTGGACGCTATGCGGACGCTTTATGGTGATCTGGCCGACAAGTATGGTGCGCAGAACATCACTGTCATGGGTGACAGCGCTGGCGGCGGGATGACTGCCGCTCTGGCGCAAATGGTCAAGGCCGATGGAGGCCCAATGCCAGCCAGTCTGGTGTTGTTCTCGCCATGGTTGAATGCAGAGGCGGGTTCACCCGGACAGGCAGAGATAGAGCCGAAAGACAAGATGCTCGCCATGGCAGGGCTAACCGGCGCGGGGCAAATGTATGCGGGTGACCTGCCGCTCGATGATCCGCGCGTCAGCCCGATCAATGGCGAATGGGCTGGCCTTCCACCAATAGCGATCTTCGCAGGGTCTTCGGATATTCTTGTGGTTGATGCGCGCAGACTGGCGGCAAAGTTGTCGGCTGCTGGCATGCCACTGCATGAATATCACGAGTATAAAGATCTGTTTCACGTGTGGATGCTGTTGCCGATACCAGAGGGCAAGTTGGCGCTCGAGCAGACGGCTGACTTTATTCTCGATCACCATCAGGCCGCGCAAAAGGCGGCTTGATCGATGACGCACCAGAAATTCACATTAGAGGGAGGATGATATGGGACAAACGGGTGGGTGCTTATGCGGCGCTGTGCGCTATGAAATTACCGCAGAGCCGGCAATGACGGCGGTCTGCCACTGCAAGAATTGCCAACGTCAGGCGGGCAGCGCCTTGTCCGTGATTGTCGGTTGCGCGCGCGATGGGATCGAGATCAGCGGCGAAACGACGACCTACACTGATGAAGGGGAAAGCGGGCATTCGGTGCTGCGCAAATTTTGCCCGACATGCGGCTCACCGCTTTTCACCGATGCGCAAAGCGCGCCACAATTGCTGTGGGTCAAGGCCGGGACGCTGGATGACACCAGCTGGCTGAAACCGCAGATCCAGTTCTGGACCAAGAGCAAGCAAGACTGGTTCCAATTGGACGAGGCAATCCCGGCTGTTGCGGCCAATCCTACGGCCTAAGCTTGCTGTCTTTCACCACAGTTTACATTTGCGCCGGCGCATTCCTGCTATGGCCCAATTGTAAAATTCAACACTCTGAGGGGATTTCTTATGATGCGTAAGCTTGGAGCCGAGTTTTTCGGCACGTTTTGGCTGGTGTTCGGCGGTTGTGGATCGGCCATTTTGGCTGCTGGCATTCCTGATCTGGGCATTGCCTATGCTGGCGTTTCGCTGGCCTTCGGCTTGACGGTGCTGACGATGGCCTATGCCGTTGGCGGCATTTCAGGTGGCCACTTTAATCCGGCAGTCTCGCTCGGTCTCGCGATCGGCGGTCGTTTCGATTTTAAAGAACTTGTGCCGTACTGGGTTGCGCAGGTCGTTGGCGCTTTTGCAGCCGGTGCCGCACTTTATGCGATTGCATCAGGCGTGGATGACTTTGCCGCTGGCGGGTTTGCGGCCAACGGCTATGGCGAGTTCTCACCGCACGGCTTCAACATGGTTTCAGCGCTGCTGATTGAGATCATCCTAACCGCATTCTTCCTGATCATCATTCTGGGCTCCACATCAAAGCTCGCACCAGCGGGATTTGCACCGATTGCGATTGGTCTGGGCCTGACGCTGATTCACCTGATCTCCATTCCGGTCACCAACACGTCGGTTAACCCGGCGCGCTCGACTGGCGTTGCGTTCTTCTCTGACAACGCGCTGGCTGTGCCGCAGCTGTGGTTGTTCTGGGTCGCGCCTTTGATCGGTGCTGCGATTGGTGCGTTGATCTGGAAAACGATCCTGATGCCGGGTGAAGCACCAGAAGGTATTGGCGGCGACGCCGACTAAAACCGGGCAGAAATGCTAAAAAATACGGGGGTTGGTGGCTCAAGCTGCTGACCCCCGAATTATATCCACAGGTGTGTTTTCGCGAAAAAAGAGCGTTTTTCGCCGCTCGTGTAGAGGGGATGGATATGAGTAACAGCGCATTTTCGATCACCGATTCTTCCATGAAAAACCTCGCCATTGCCAAGCTGGGCGCGACCGAGCTGATTGGCAAAGGCGGTCTTGCCTTGAGCAGCCCCGCATTCAGCGAAGGCGAAGAGCTCGACCCGTGTTTCACGGCGGATGAGGAGGACGCGGTCGCTCCGCCATTAGAGTGGACGCAACCCCCTGTAAAAACAGAAGAATTGGTTGTTATTGTCGAGGATCCCGACGGGCCGGGCGGTGATCCGTTCTGCCATTGGACTGTGTGGGGGCTCGCGCCGCAAAAAGGCAAATTGCTGGAAGGCGAAGTTCCGCCGCGCGTGGGCAAGAATTCGTTCGGCAATTCCGAGTGGCTCTTGCCGCAACCGCCAGAAGATGACGCGGCCCATACTTACGTGTTCCAGCTGTTCGCGCTCGACCTGCCAATGGTCGTTATGCCGGGTATAGATCGCGCTAGCCTGATTGACGCGATGGCAGGCCATGTGCTGGGAACAGCAGTGTTAACCGCCACTTACAAGCGCCAACCGCGCGACGATGAAGATGGCTGGGACGACGAAGAATTTGATTGAGAAAAGCCTGGAGGAAAGGAATTCAACATGGCTGGCAATGCACTACAAAAACCCGTAACTCTCTCAGGAGATCTGGAGGCGGTAATCGGCAAAGGCCCGATGACACGTGCTCAGGTTACTTCCAAAGTTTGGGAGTACATCAAAGCCAACAGTCTGCAGGACAGCAAAGACAAGCGTCAGATCAATCCTGATGGGAAGCTGGGCGCCGTAATCGGCAACGACCAGATTTCTATGTTCAAAATGACTGCTGCTGTGTCGAAGCACCTCAGCTAAGTCTGATTGACATTTGAAAGAGGGCCGGGGGCGTATGCCTGCCGGCCCTTTTTTGTGCGCGGCTTCCAATGCGGCCTATGCATGATAGGATTGGCTCATACATGTTCAGATTGCGGAGAGTGGTGATGAAACCTCATAGTGTTTTGCGTGGAGTTCTGGGAGCAGCGGTCTTTTGCGCGGCGTTCGACTCGCCCACAGCCGCGCAAACGCCAGAGGAAGTGGCTGAAGCTGCGTTAACCGCCGCTCCGGTGTGGGATGGTCACAATGACGTGCCGTGGCAGCTGCGCGTGCGCTATCAGAACGCGATCGATGATTTCGATTTTGTCGACACGACTGACACCGGCACGGATGATCGCAATCCAATGCACACCGATCTCTTGCGCTTGGCCAAGGGGAAGGTCGGCGCGCAATTCTGGTCAGTGTATGTTTCGACGTCTCTCAGTGACCCGCAAGCGGTTTTGGCAACGCTGGAACAGATCGATGTGGCGCGCCGTCTGATTGACCAGAATTCCGAAGATTTGGCGTTTGCCTTGACCGCTGACGATGTCGATCGCGCGCGCAAGTCTGGCAAGATTGCCTCTATGCTGGGCATGGAAGGTGGCCATTCCATCGGATCCAGCTTGGCTGTGCTGCGCCAGATGTATGATCTGGGCGCGCGTTATATGACGCTGACGCATTCGCGTAACACGACTTGGGCAGACAGCGCGACGGATACGCCTGAACACAACGGGCTGACTGATCTGGGGCGCAATGTGGTGCGCGAGATGAACCGTTTGGGTATGCTGGTTGATCTGAGCCATGTCAGCGAAAAGGTCATGCACGACGCGCTCGATACCACTGCAGCGCCTGTGATCTTTAGCCATTCATCGGCCCGGGCCATCAACGGCCATGCGCGCAATGTTCCTGACAGCGTGCTGACGCGCCTACCCGACAATGGCGGGATTATAATGGTGACATTCGTGCCGGGGTTCTTGAGCGAGCCTGCGCGCCAATGGAATGCCAATCGCCGGGCAGAGCAGGCACGGTTGGAAGCACTGTGGCAGGGCCAGCCCGATGCAGTTACCAAGCGGATGGCCGCTTGGGATGAGGCAAACCCGCTGCCTCAATCCTCGATCGCTGAAACAGCCGATCACATTGATCATGTCCGCAAGGTGGCGGGCGTTGGATCAATCGGGATTGGTGGGGACTATGACGGCATACCGTTCGCGCCTCCGGGGCTGGAGGATGTGACGGGATACCCGGCGCTGTTCGCAGAACTCGCCCGGCGCGGTTACACGCAGGACGAGTTGGAAGCGATTTCGTTCGGCAACATGATGCGCGTGATGCGCGCTGCCGAAGCAATCAAAGAAGCGCAGTCTGACATGGCGCCGATTGAAAATCCGGCGCAAATATTTGACTGACCGGTTGGCCTTACTGAGTCATCGCCGGGATAATCCAGACCGCTGACATAACAACTACGGCGATCAACAGACTTGCGCCCAGCACCTTAATGACAATGCCGCTACGCCGGCCCGCGCTCGCTTCTGTCTCGTCGAAATGAAGTTCGTCCCCGTGCTTATGCATATCGTCCTTGCCTTTCCGTGGCGGCATTTGTGCGCGCCGATGTAGTAAACCTACGGATTAGTCAGGCAACGGTTCCGAAACGAGCGCTATGCGCGCCCACAGCATCACTCGCGCAGAAGCTCGTTAATGCCGGTTTTTGAGCGGGTTTGCGCGTCCACCGTCTTCACGATCACCGCGCAATAAAGCGAGGGGCCGGGTGAACCGTCGGGCAAGGGTTTGCCGGGCATGGAGCCGGGCACCACGACGGCATAGGGCGGTACTTCACCGATATGAACTTCGCCCGTGGCGCGGTCGACGATCTTGGTCGATGCGCCCAGATAGACGCCCATGGAAAGGACTGCCCCTTCGCCCACGCGAACCCCCTCGGCCACTTCACTGCGCGCGCCGACGAATGCGCCGTCGCCAATGATGACCGGATCGGCCTGCAAAGGTTCCAGCACGCCGCCAATGCCTGCGCCGCCAGAGATGTGCACATTTGCGCCAATTTGTGCGCAGCTGCCCACGGTGGCCCATGTATCGATCATGGTGCCTTCGCCCACATAAGCGCCGATATTGACGAAGCTGGGCATCAAAACGGCGTTCGGGGCAATGTGGCTACCACGACGCACAATTGCGCCGGGAACGACGCGAATGCCGGCATCCTTGAACCGGTTTGCGCCCCATCCTGCGAATTTGGAGCGAACCTTGTCATAGGCTGGTGCACCGGCGGAGCCATATTCCATCACGCAATTGTCATTCAGGCGGAATGACAGCAGCACGGCTTTTTTGAGCCATTGGTTGACCACCCAGCCACCATTGCCATCGGGAGCGGCGACACGCTCTGTGCCATCGTCCAACAGGTCCAGCGCTGCATCAACCAGATCATCGACATTGCGATCAGCCGGGCTCAGCTCGGTGCGGCGTTCCCAGGCTTGTTCGATCGCGGTTTGCAGCTCGGCAGACATAAATGAGTGTTCCCTTTGCAGACAGTAAAGCTTTGCAAAGCGCCTAGTCTTTCGCCTGTCTCTGTGCAACAAAGACCTGCTGATGAATGCCGCTGATCGGGCATTCAGCTTACGGCTAGGGCGGTGTTGGTAGGGTCCACTTGCTCTGAAAGATTTGAGTAAGACCGGGACTGTACCATGAGCCAAATGGCCAAAAAACATTGCTTGAAAGCAAGTGTCGCACTGGGTTTGATTATCGCGTTGTCGGGCTGTGGTGGCGGGGGCGGAGGTTCGCGCACCGTGCGTCCAGTGACGCCATTGCCAGCACCCACCCCGACTCCGGCGCCAACACCCACGGCAACGCCAACACCTTCAGCCACATTCAACACGGCGGAATTTCGCCGTTCCGACGGCCCGTCTGATCACGACGCAGTTAGCGCGTGGAGCCAGGGTTACAGCGGCGAAGGCGTTACTCTGGCGATTATCGACTCCGGGATTGACGAAGACAGCCCGGAATTCGCTGGCCGTATCTCTCCCGAATCAACCAATGTCGCCGACGATGGCACATTCGACGCGGAGGACGACCATGGCACCAACGTCGCCCTGGTCGCGGCGGGCGCGCGCGACAATCGCGGCGTGGTGGGGATCGCATTTGGCGCGACCGTCCTCGCGATTCGCGCGGACACCCCCGGCACTTGCGCGACTGAGGACCCTGATGAAGGGTGCTCCTTTACTGACGCAGACATTGCTGAGGGGATTGACCATGCCGTCGCCAATGATGCGGCGGTGATCAATCTCTCGCTCGGCGGCGGGCGGACATCATTCAGAGTGATCAACGCTGTACGCCGCGCTGCGGCGGCTGGCGTTATCGTAATCGTCTCTGCGGGCAATGATGGCGACACGACTGAGGATGGCAACGATCCCGACAATCCCGATCTGTTCGCGCAAGACATTCAGGATGCTGGCGGCGATCACGTTATCATTGTGGGTTCTGTCGATGCGGATGGGAACATCTCCGACTTCTCGAACCGGGCTGGCCGATATCAGAACGTGTACCTGACAGCGCGCGGTGAGCGGGTGTGTTGTGTGTATGAGGATGGAGAAATCTTCGTCAATGACGAGGGATTTGCCTTTGTGTTTAGCGGCACCAGTTTTTCCGCCCCGCAAGTAACTGGCGCGGTTGCACTGCTTAGCCAGGCATTTCCAAATCTAAGCGGCGCACAGATTGTCGAGATCCTGCTCGACACGGCGCGCGACGCCGGGGCGACTGGTACAGATGAAATCTTCGGCACGGGTAT
>CAKZSF010000262.1 GCA_937920575.1 uncultured Sphingomonadaceae bacterium
CTCGTCGTTCGAATTTTCATCCGAAGAAGATTGACCATCATCATTCTGATTCTTGCGGCGCCCGCGACCTCCGCGACGACGACGCTTTTTCTTTGGTGCTTCGTCCTCTTCCGCTTCCTCTGGATAATCGTCGTCCTCGTCCTCTTCAACGACAATAGCTTCGAACTTCGGAGCGTTCTTTGGTTTTGGCCCAGAGCTTTGAACACGCATTTTTGCGCCTTCGTCTTCCCCTTCGGGCTGAACCTCGACCGTGACTCCATAGCGATGTTCGATCTCGGCCAAATCAGAGCGCTTAGAGTTCAGCATATAGACCGCCGCCTCGGTAGAGGCGTAGAGCGTAATCGTCGTTCCTCGACCCTTGGCCGCCTCATCTTCGATAAGGCGCAGAGCCGACAGCCCCGCACTCGATGCGGTGCGAACCAGGCCAGTGCCATCGCAATGCGGGCATTCGCGCGTGGTCGCTTCGAGAACGCCTGTGCGCAGGCGCTGACGGCTCATTTCCATCAGTCCAAAGCTGGAGATGCGCCCAACTTGAATGCGTGCGCGGTCATTCTTGAGCGCGTCTTTCATCGCGCGCTCGACCTTACGGACATTGGAGTTGTACTCCATGTCGATGAAGTCGATTACGACCAAACCAGCCATGTCACGCAAACGCAGCTGACGGGCGATTTCGCGGGCAGCTTCTAAGTTTGTGTGGAGCGCAGTCTGCTCAATGCCGTGTTCCTTCGTGGATCGGCCCGAGTTGATATCGATGGAAACCAGCGCTTCGGTCGGGTTGATAATCAGATAGCCGCCGGATTTCAGCTGCACCATCGGATCATACATCGCCGAAAGTTGATCTTCAGCGCCATACCGCTGGAACAACGGAACCGGATCGGAATAGGCTTTCACTCGCCGAGCATGGCTGGGCATCAACAGCTTCATGAAAGATTTGGCCGACTTGTAGCCATCTTCGCCTTCGACGACGACTTCTTCTATCTCGCGATTGTAAATGTCGCGGATTGCACGCTTAATTAGATCGGAGTCCGAATGGATCTTCATTGGCGCAGTCGACGTCAGCGTCTTCTCGCGAATCTCGTCCCACAGGCGTGCGAGATAGTCGAAGTCTCGCTTAATTTCTGGCTTAGTGCGGCTCAGACCTGCTGTCCGTACAATCAAGCCCATCGTCTTGGGCAGGCTGAGATCGGACACGACCTGTTTCAGACGCTTGCGATCAGATGCGCTGTTGATCTTGCGTGAAATGCCTCCGCCGTGACTGCTGTTCGGCATCAGCACCGTGTAACGGCCAGCGAGGCTGAGATAGCTGGTCAGCGCCGCGCCCTTGTTGCCGCGCTCTTCTTTGACCACTTGAACCAGTAAGACCTGACGGCGTTGGATCACATCCTGAATCTTGTAGCGACGGCGTAGCGCCATCCGCTTTTCGCGGGCTTCGTCTACTTTTTTGGCACGAGAGCGGTTGCCACCTTGGCGACGTCCGCGACCCCGACCACGACGACCATTGCGATCTCTGTCTCCACGCTTCTTTCTAGACCTTTGGCTATCGCTTTCCGACGAATCATCATCTGACTCATTGTCGTCGTCGCCTTCGTCCTCTGAATCATCGTCGTCGTCATCATCGGAATCATCGTCGTTTTCGACCTGACCTTCCTCAATGGTTGCGACCTTATCCTTTTCCGAAGTGTCGATTTCCTCAAGGCCATCCTCAGCGATTTCCTCGGCGAGTGCTTCGGCACTTTCATCCTCGGCATCGTATTCCTCGCCGGGCAAATTGCCTTGATCTTCGTCCTCAGCGCGGAGGCGAGCCTCTTCTTCGGCCGCTTCGGCCTCTTCCGCTAGCAGAGCTTCGCGATCTTCCTTGGGTATTTGATAGTAGTCAGGGTGGATTTCACTAAAGGCGAGGAAACCGTGGCGGTTGCCGCCAAAATCAACAAACGCAGCCTGCAACGAGGGTTCGACCCGGGTTACTTTTGCGAGATAGATATTGCCTTTAATCTGCTTATGTTCAGCAGATTCGAAATCGAACTCCTCAATCCGGTTGCCTTGTAGAACCGCCACCCGGGTTTCTTCCGGGTGGCGCGCATCGATTAGCATGCGCTTTGCCATTAAATAGTCTCCGTCCGCGGAAACTGGTCAGAGTTGCCCCCTGAGGTCCGCGGTCATGTTTAGGGAAATTCGCAAGTCGGCTGATGTCAGCGCAGACCTTGCGAGAATTGCTCAATCGAGTTGCACGGTTAGTTGTGCACATCGATGGATTTGTGTCTGCCGTATGGCCATCGCCTGCCCAGACTCTTTGTCGGGGAACAGCCGCAAAACAAGCAGAACGCTGATTGCGCCCTAACTGCTCCTGCGGTTTCGCGAATGACATTTCGGCATCTACCTGTTGTCGCTGAGGGCTAGCGCCCCCATTGAATTCGTCTGAAATTCTCTTGCCCTGTCCGAACCGGCTCTTGGCCCTGCTCAAAAACTGGGTCTTGTCCGATAATATGAATCAGCGGCAATAAAATTTCGTGAACGCAGGACTAGCACCACCTTATGGACGGCACAACTGCCTAGCGGGACTTCTGTGGTTTGTTCGCTCTTTTGCCTTGTGATGCGCGTCAGTCCTAGGCACACGACGCAGCTAACTATGTCAGAACGATGGACAATTGGCCTAATCTTTCTTGCACCGCTTGCGTTGCTTGCTGCGCTGTATGCGTTTGGCCTTTCTATTCCCGTGCCAACATTCGGCCGCAGCTATGTCGTGCGGGTCGATCTGGCCGATCCGGGCGCAAAGATCGGTTTGCCAGAAGTGAAGGGGCCACAGGACGTGACTCGGCCACTGGTCGTGATTGACGCCGGACATGGCGGTCATGATCCCGGAGCTGTCACTTCAGGCCTGCACGAGAAAAAGCTGACGCTCGCTTATGCCAAGGAACTGGAAGCGCGCCTTCTGCTGCAAGGCGGTATTAGAGTCGCCCTGACCCGTGATGATGATCAGTTTTTGGTCTTGCAAGAGCGCGCTCAAATTGCGCGGGAGCTAGGGGCAGATCTGTTCATTTCGATTCATGCCGACGCCGCTGAAGTTGTCGGCGCGACGGGTGCAACAATCTATACACGCAGTGACGAGGCGACCGATGCCGACGCCGCTGCTCTAGCGGAGCGGGAGAACAGGGCTGACGAGATCAATGGTGTTGAATTGGCTGATCAGTCAGACGCTGTCACCGACATCCTGATCGATCTGTCACAACGCAAGAAGCAAGAAGGCTCACGCGAGTTCGCGCGGTTGATTGTGCGCGAAGCGAATTCCGAGATTCGCCTGCATCCCAGCCCACTGCGTTCAGCCGCTTTCGCGGTTTTGAAAGCGCCTGATATGCCTTCGGTGTTGTTCGAACTTGGCTTCATAACCAACCCGGCAGAGGCTGAAAGGCTATCCTCACCCGCTGCCCGCGAGAAATTTGCACGAGTCATGGATCGCGCGATCCGAGTCTATTTCGCCCGCCAGGCGGATTTGTAACGTCCGACCTAGCCAAAATTTTGGGAGAATGCGCAGATTGGTTCTGGCGCGAGTCAGAATCACCATGCTAGTGCGTGCCGCAAGATGACTGAGGCAAATTCCGAAAATTTCACTTACCGGATCCGGCGTGAGGCGAGCAGCTTGCTTGCGCGGTTCAAGGGAGAATGGCGAGAACGCCGGCTCTTTCGCTGGTTGTTCATTGCGCTGATCGCACTTTTGGTGCTGTGGTTTGCGGT
>CAKZSF010000263.1 GCA_937920575.1 uncultured Sphingomonadaceae bacterium
CCGGTGTTGGAGCGGCCACCCATGCGGTTCATTGCAATCGCCATGGTCGAATGCGCCTCATGGCTGATCGAACCAAGGCTCATGGCGCCCGTGCTAAAGCGTTTGACGATTTCAGCGGCAGGTTCGACCTCGTCCAGAGGCACTGGCGTGTCCGCCTTCTTGAATTCCATCAGCCCGCGAATGGTCAGCAAACGGCGCGATTGCTCGTTGATGCTCTCGGCAAATTCAGCGTAGTTCTTCGGATTGTCACCGCGCACTGCGTGCTGCAGATTGGCGACGTTTTCCGGTGTCCACGCATGGTCTTCACCGCGGAGACGGTATTGGTAGATGCCGCCCACATCCAGCATCGTTTTGTACAGCGGGTTGTTGCCATAGGCCGCGTGGTGGCGGCGCATGGTTTCCTCGGCCACTTCAGCCAAGCCAACGCCCTCAATCGTGGTCGCGGTGCCGGTAAAGTAATTCTCGACGAAGTCGCTCGAAAGGCCAACCGCGTCGAAGATTTGCGCGCCGCAATAGGATTGGTAGGTGGAGATGCCCATTTTGGACATCACTTTCATGATGCCTTTGCCGACCGCCTTGATGTAATTGGCGCGCGCTTCCTCTGCGGTGACAGGCAGGTCTTTCTTGACCCGTACTTCTTCGAGCGTTTCGAACGCGACATATGGATTGATTGCTTCTGCGCCATATCCAGCCAGCGCGCAGAAGTGATGCACTTCGCGCGCTTCGCCGGTTTCGACCACAATGCCGCATTGCATCCGTAATCCTTGGCGGACAAGGTGATGATGCACCGCAGCGGTGGCGAGCAGAGCGGGCAGAGGCACACGGTCCGGCCCCTGATTGCGGTCAGACAGGATCAGGATGTTATGATCCTGCAGCACTGCCTCAGTCGCAGCCCAGCACATTTCGCGGATCGCCAGCTCGATACCTTCCGCACCCACTTCGCGATCGAAGGTAATATCGACCGTCTCGGTGCGGAACGCGCCATCCAACGCGGCCTCGACCGAGCGGATTTTGGCGACGTCTTCATTGGTCAGGATCGGCTGACTTACTTCGAGCCGTTTGTGCATCCCGCCATCATGGCCGAGCAAATTGGGGCGCGGACCAATCATAGACAGCAGGCTCATCACCAGCTCTTCGCGGATCGGATCAATTGGCGGGTTGGTGACCTGCGCAAAGTTCTGCTTGAAATAATCGTAGAGCAGTCGGCTCTTGTTGGAGAGCACGGCGAGCGGCGTGTCGGTGCCCATCGAGCCAATTGGATCGTCGCCCTTGACCGCCATCGGCTCAAGGAAACGCGCAATGTCTTCTTGCGTGTACCCAAACGCCTGCTGGCGTTGCAACAGATTGGTGGCGTCCTCGGGCAGCTCAGACAATTCCGGCTCGACAGTGTCGAGATCTTTGAGCTTGTACTGCGCCTCTTTCAGCCACTTTTTGTAGGGCTGCGCAGCGGCCAAATTGGCCTTCAATTCTTCGTCTTCGATGATCCGGCCTTGCTCCAGATCGATCAGCAGCATCTTGCCGGGTTGCAGACGCCATTTGCGGGTGATGTCCTCGTCCTTGAACGGCAGCACGCCGCTTTCCGAGGCGAGGCAAACAATGTCGTCCTTGGTCACGCAGAAGCGCGCGGGGCGGAGGCCATTGCGGTCGAGCGTTGCACCAATCTGGCGGCCATCGGTGAAGGCAACAGCAGCGGGGCCGTCCCACGGCTCCATCAACGCCGCGTGATACTCGTAAAACGCGCGGCGGGCCGGGTCCATCAGCTCATTTTTCGCCCAAGCCTCCGGGATGAGCATCATCATTGCATGGCTCAGAGGGTATCCGCCCGCCAGCAGCAGTTCCAGCGCGTTGTCGAGGCTCGCCGTGTCAGACTGGCCATGCGGGATCAGCGGCCACATCTTGTCGAGATCAGTGCCGAGCAGCGGGCTTTCCATCGTGCGGCGGCGCGCGTTCATCCAGTTCACATTGCCGCGAACCGTGTTGATCTCGCCATTATGCGCAATCAGACGATAGGGGTGGGCCAGACGCCAGCTTGGGAAAGTGTTGGTCGAAAAACGTTGGTGCACCAGGCCCAACGCGCTGACGCAGTCGGGATCGCGCAGATCGTCGTAAAAACTGCCAACCTGGTCCGCCAGCAACAGCCCCTTGTAGACAATCGTCCGGCTGGAAAAGCTTGCCATGTACAGTTCGGGCAGGCCGGGCAGGTTGTGTTTTTGAGCCAGTTTCGCAAGCGGGTTATGCGTCTGTTTGCGGATCGAGAGGATCTTGCGTTCAAACGCGTCTTGATCGGGCGTGTCATCGCCGCGCGCAACCACGCATTGGCGGACGACGGGCATGCTTTCGATCACGGCCTTGCCCAGGCCATCCAATGTGGTCGGCACATCGCGCCAACCGACCAGCTTCTGGCCTTCTTTCGCAATGAACCGCTCAAAATGGTCTGCCACAAACGCGCGCGCTTCGGCGTCTTGCGGCATGAAACACATGGCGACGGCATAATCGCCAATTGCGGGCAGATCGCGCCCTTCATCGGCCGCCCATTTGCGGAAAATCGGGTCAGGGATCTGCATCAGAATGCCCGCGCCATCACCCAAGAGTGGGTCTGCGCCAACGGCACCGCGGTGGTCAATATTCGCCAGAATCTCCAGCGCCTGCGTCACAATCGCGTGCGATTTTTCGCCCTTGATATGTGCAACAAAGCCGACGCCACACGCGTCGTGCTCGTTGATTGGATCGTAAAGTCCTTGTTTTGCAGGCAGGTCTGACGCTGCGTAACCCATGCTATTTCCATCCTGTCAAAAGCCGGACACGAATGCCCACGCAACCGGCAATGAAGCGCGATTGTCCTCATGCAATGAGGATTCGAAAATGTCGCGAAGGTTCTCTTTGGCGACAGGATAGAATTTTTGCAACTGCGAAGGGTCGTGAATTCCTTTGCGCAAGTCGGAGCGGGCAGGTCTCCCTCGGGAAGTGGTTTCAGCTGCAACAAAAAAGTTCGGGGCCGACCCGGCTGGATCGACCCCGAAACTGGTGTTTGGTACGTCGGATTTACGTGATCAGAATGTGATCATGCCGCGCCGCTCATCCGTTGCAAGGTTGCCAACGCAGATCGCAGAGCACGCTCTGTCTCGGCAGGATCCTTTGCCACTGGGGCTTGCGGCTGGCTTGCTGCCGGAGCGCTGGCCATTTGCGATGCATCCTCGGCAAGAGGGCGACGCGTAAAGCCTTGCGGTGCAGATGGCTGCTGCGGCTCGTCCGCGGATTGAGCAGGTTCGCCAAAAACTGGCGCTTGCGGCTCTGGCTCCGTCGCTGGTTGTGGAACAGGCTGCCCTCCATGACCCGGGAAAACGACCGCTGGTTCAGCAAGCGTCTCGTCCACTGGCTCATCCTCCACCCGCACAAATTGCTGTGGTTGAGTCAACCGGTTGCGCAGTTCCAGCAAAGAGCCGAAGGGTTGTTCGTCATCATCATTGGAATCGAACTGCGCCGATTGTTCACTAGGCTGGCTTTCTTGAGGCGCGAACGACTGTGGGATTGGCGGGAACGCCTGAACTTGCTCAGCGTGTGCCGTGCCCGCTTGCCCCATCTCCGCTGCCTGTGGTGCCGCCTCAACTGGCTTAGCAGCCACGAAAGCGCTTTCCTCATGTGCTTCGGCATGGGTCTCAGGTGTGGGCTGCGCGAATGGTGCAGAAAATGGCGCTGGAGCTGGAGTGCCAAATGGCTGTGCATCAGGCTTTCCTAGCGGAAGCGAGAAACTGTCAGCGACCTCGTCCACCTCATCATCCGAATCAAGATCAAGAGGCTTGAGCGCAGACGGAACAAAGTCATCCTCTGCTGCACTCGAGTGTGTTTGAGCATGTCCGTCTGGCGCGGCAAACGCTTGTGGCTTGCCAAATTGCTGCGCGGG
>CAKZSF010000264.1 GCA_937920575.1 uncultured Sphingomonadaceae bacterium
GGGTAAGCAAGGCCGCTTCCGTCAGAACCTGTTGGGTAAGCGCGTTGATTACTCTGGCCGTTCGGTCATCGTGACCGGCCCAGAGCTGAAACTGCACCAGTGCGGTCTGCCCAAGAAGATGGCGCTCGAGCTGTTCAAGCCATTCATCTACGCGCGTCTGGATGCAAAAGGTCTCTCGATGACCTTGAAGCAGGCCAAGAAATGGGTCGAGAAAGAGCGCAAGGAAGTCTGGGATATTCTGGACGAAGTGATCCGCGAACATCCGGTTCTGCTGAACCGCGCGCCAACGCTTCACCGTTTGGGCATTCAGGCGTTTGAGCCGGTTCTGATCGAAGGTAAAGCGATCCAGCTTCACCCGCTGGTCTGTTCGGCCTTCAACGCCGACTTTGATGGCGACCAAATGGCCGTTCACGTTCCACTGAGCCTAGAGGCACAGTTGGAAGCGCGCGTGCTGATGATGTCGACCAACAACATCCTCTCGCCTGCCAATGGTAAGCCGATCATCGTGCCTTCGCAGGATATGGTCCTCGGCCTCTATTACCTTTCGATGGATCGCGAAGGCGAGCCGGGCGAAGGTAAGGTGCTGGCCGACATCGACGAAGTGCATCAGGCGCTGGAAGTTGGTGCGGTGACATTGCACTCCAAAATCCACACGCGGGTTCCGCAAGTGGACGAGAAGGGCAAGGAATTCATGGCGCGCGTGGAAACGACGCCGGGCCGTATGCTGATCGGCGAATGCCTGCCAAAATCGCACACTGTGCCGTTCGACGTCATCAACCGTTTGCTGACCAAGAAAGAAATCGGCGACGTGATCGATCAGGTCTATCGTCACACGGGTCAGAAAGACACGGTGCTGTTCGCTGACGCGATCATGGTGCTGGGCTTCCGTCATGCATGCCGTGCCGGCATTTCCTTCGGCAAGGATGACATGATCATTCCGGACTCGAAAGACGGCATGGTTGATGAGACGAAGGCTCTGGTTGCTGATTACGAGCAACAATATCAGGACGGTCTGATCACGCAGCAAGAGAAGTACAACAAGGTGATCGATGCTTGGAGCCGTTGTGGTGACCAGGTCGCGAACGCCATGATGGAAGAGATTAAAGCGCGTCCTAAGGACAAGGACGGCCGCGAGGCGCAGATCAACTCGATCTACATGATGAGCCATTCCGGTGCGCGTGGTTCGCCAGCGCAGATGAAGCAGCTGGCCGGTATGCGCGGTCTGATGGCCAAGCCTTCGGGCGAGATCATTGAAACGCCGATCATCTCGAACTTTAAAGAGGGCCTGACGGTTCTGGAGTACTTCAACTCCACCCACGGCGCTCGTAAGGGTCTGGCTGATACGGCGCTTAAGACGGCGAACTCGGGTTACCTGACGCGCCGTTTGGTTGACGTGTCGCAAGACTGTGTGATCGTTGATGAGGACTGTAAGACCAAGAACGCGCTGGAAATGCGTGCAATTGTTCAAGGCGGTTCGGTTATCGCATCACTGGGCGAACGTATTCTGGGCCGCACCACGGCCGAGGATATCGTCAACGTTGCAACCGACGAAGTGATCGTGAAGTCTGGCACGCTGCTCGACGAAGCGATGGTCAAGGCCATCGAAGAAGCCGAAGTGCAGCAGGCAAAGATCCGCTCTCCGCTGGTCTGTGAAGCCGAACAAGGCGTTTGCGGCAAGTGTTATGGCCGTGATCTGGCGCGTGGTACGCCGGTGAACATCGGTGAAGCTGTCGGCGTTATCGCGGCACAGTCAATCGGTGAGCCGGGCACGCAGCTGACCATGCGGACATTCCACATTGGCGGTGCCGCGCAGCTCAACGAAACGAGCCACCTCGAGTCGATCTCCGACGGTAAGGTCGTTTATCGCGACATGCCGACCATCAACGACAAGAAAGGCCGGATCCTTTCGCTGGCACGTAATGGCGAGCTGGTCGTGGTCGATAAGGAAGGCCGCGAGCGCGCCATCCACAAAGTGCCT
Organism: uncultured Sphingomonadaceae bacterium; assembly: GCA_937920575.1. Classification (GTDB taxonomy): domain Bacteria; phylum Pseudomonadota; class Alphaproteobacteria; order Sphingomonadales; family Sphingomonadaceae; genus CAKZSF01. Next base: position 1,979 of record CAKZSF010000264.1, read on the forward strand.
TACGGTACTGTTCTGATGTTCAAGGACGGTGCGAAGGTGAAAGAAGGCGATCGTCTGGCCGAGTGGGATCCGTTCACTCTGCCAATCATCACCGAGCAATCCGGCTCTGTGCGCTATCAGGATCTCGTCGATGGTATCACCATGGAAGAGCAAGTCGATGACGCGACGGGCATTGCACAGCGTGTTGTAACCGAGAACCGGGCTACCGGGCGCAAGAAGAAGGAAGATCTTCGTCCGCGCCTGACATTGCTTGGCGAAGGCCAGTCGCTGGAAGATGATGGCGAGACCGAAGCACAGCGTTACATGCTGGCACCGGGCACGACTTTGTCGGTCGAGGACGGCCAGCAAGTTGACGCGGGTGACATTCTGGCGCGTGCATCGCGTGAAGCCGCGAAAACTCGCGACATCACCGGTGGTCTGCCGCGTGTTGCTGAACTGTTCGAGGCGCGTCTGCCGAAGGACAATGCGGTTATCGCGAAAATCTCGGGCAAGATCGAATTCGTTCGTGAATACAAGGCGAAGCGTAAGATCGCGATTGTTCCGGAGGAAGGTGATCGCGTCGAGTATCTGATCCCCAAGACCAAGATCATTGACGTGCAAGAAGGCGACTTTGTGAAGAAGGGCGATACGCTCATCTCCGGTTCGCCCAACCCGCACGACATTCTCGAGGTTCTGGGTGTCGAAGCTTTGGCTGAATATCTCGTCAATGAGATCCAGGAAGTCTATCGCTTGCAAGGCGTGAAGATCAACGACAAGCACATTGAAGTGATCGTTCGCCAAATGCTGCAGAAGGTAGAAATCACCTTTGGTGGTGACACTGTGCTGTTGCCGGGCGAGCAAGTCGATCTGGAAGAGATGAACGAGGCGAACGCCAAATTGGGTCGCGGCAAGAAGAAGGCGGAAGGCACCCCGATCTTGCTGGGCATCACCAAAGCCAGCTTGCAAACGCGCAGCTTCATTTCCGCGGCTTCGTTCCAGGAAACGACGCGCGTGCTGACGCAGGCATCGGTCGAGGGCAAGAAGGACACGCTGATCGGTCTCAAAGAGAACGTGATCGTGGGCCGTCTGATCCCGGCTGGTACGGGCGCTGGCATGAACCGTGTTCGCATCGCTGCCTCCAGCCGTGATGCTGCAATCCGCGCTCAGTGGAAGAAGCAGCAAGACGCGCTGGCCGCAGCCGCTGAAGCCGCAGAGGAAGTGGAAGAAGTGTCTGATACGGTCGCTGACGAAGACGCGATGCGTGCCGCACTTGGTGGAGGCGAAGCTCCGGCAGCGGAGTAAGCCTTGGTCGCTGCCCGCTCTTATCGTGGGCAGGTGTTTAGAGAACAAAGACCTCGCCGGAGCAACATGCTCTGGCGGGGTCTTGTTTTGCTACAATTTGCGGCGGCTTGAGGATCAGCCTAAATCTTGGGCTCGCAGTTCAAGCCTCTTTGCGCCTCAATCCAGCGGGACCAAATCGGGACCGTCTCTACGGCCATAATGCTCGATCAACACTACCGCTAAATCCTACATCATATTCTTGAGGTCAGAGGCAAAGGTCGGGAAGGCCATTGGCGTTTCTTTCAATTCGCTTGCGGTGATTTTGTGGCGCATCGCCAGCGCGAAGATGTGGATCAAATCCTCACCGTGATGGCCCACCAAATGTGCGCCGACAATTTGGTCACTGTCATTGTCTGTAATGACTTTGGCCCACGCGACTGTTTCGGCGTAACTCTTGCCAGAAAACCACCCTGTCATATCGCTGATTGTGACGCTGACATTTAGGTTCTGGGCTTCTGCCTCTTTCTCCGTCAAGCCGACAGTTGCCAGCGCGGGAATGGTATAAACCGCACTCGGGACGGCATGATACTCGGGCGATTTTTCGGGCCCATGTACGATATTGTGGCCCACAATACGGCCTTCATACGTGGCCAGCGGTGACAATTGCGGCGATTGGACCAAGGCGTCTCCCGCGACCCAGACTGAGGGGTTTGAGATTGAACGCAAATAATCGTCCACCTCAATGTGAACACCGCTAAACTCGACATTGGCCTTTTCCAAATCCAATTGGTCAACATTGGCAATGCGGCCAGCGCCATTGATGACGCTGTCGCTCGCGGCGGTGAAGTCCTTGCCTTCATGGGTGTAGACGACTTCAAGCCGATCGCCTGATTGCTTCACGCCTTTCACGTCAACGCCAGTCTTGATCGTGATGCCGAGCCGCTCGCTCTCAGCTTGGATTGCGGCAACAGCGTCGCTGTCAATTCTTGGGAGCAATTGCGGTGCCGCTTCCAAAATCGTCACTTTCACACCGGCGCGCGCATAGACATGGCTGAATTCCATCGCGATAACACCACCGCCAATGAAAACCGCCTCATCAGGGAGATGCTTCTGCGAGAGCACCTCATCAGATGTGATCATCAACTCTGCGCCCGGAAGATCGAGCGGTCTTGGCTTAGAGCCTGTCGCGATCACAATGTTGTCGCCTGTAATTGTGGTGTCGCCAACCTTGACGCTGTTGGGCCCGACAAACTTCGCGCGGCCATGAAAGACTGTGCCGCGTTTTTCAGCGACGCCCTGCATGGCATCCGGAATGAAGCCGACCATGTCGTCCTTGCGGGAGATTAGCTTTTTCCAGTCAAGTTTCGGTTCGCTGACCGTGATTCCATGTGCAGAGGCTTGCTCAATTTCATGAAGAGTGTGCGCGGCGGCTACCAGCACTTTCTTAGGTGTGCAGCCGCGATTGGGGCAGGTGCCGCCAAAGTCCAGTTCTTCGATAAAGGCGATCGATTTGCCGGCTTCGCTGGCAATTGCTGATACGCCAAATCCTGCGTTTCCGCCGCCGATGATAATGATGTCAAAATGTTCGGTCATAATACTTCTCTCAATCTCTGGTTTGAAGGGGGCGCGTTTGCGCGCTCATCCCTATTTCAATGAAGAGGCCGCCCGCACTGGTAGAGGGCAGCCTCTCTGGTCGGTACTCTTACTTGGACATTAGGCCGCTTTGGCTGCTTTTGCAGCGTCGGTCGCTACAAACAGTGACAAGGCGAATAGGCCGATATCCTTCAGCAGAAACTGGCCGGGCATCACCGAAATTCCAAGACCGCCTACGCTTGGCTCAAACACACCGGGGGTGCTGAGGAAGAATGAAGCTGTAAGGGCAAAGGTTGCAGCAGCCAGATAGCCGCCGATTTGCGCCAGTCGCGGCGCGAAGAAGCGTGCGGCTATCAGCATTCCAATGATGATCTCAATCGTGCCGATCACGTTTGAGATACCCTGATTGGACAAGATATTTTGTGTGAATGCAATGAGCGGGCTGTTTGTAATCAATCCGCTGATTGCCTCGGCTTCATACGATGTGAATTTCATTCCGCCGAACCAGAAGAAAATCACTGGCAGTGCAATTGTTGCGGCAATGCGCGGCAAGTTGCTGTCTTGGGGTTGAGCGATTTGAGTGTCGTTGGTGTTGGTCATAGTCTTTCTCCTAAGTTTGCGGCCGCACCATTTCCTGTTTGGACAGCCACAATAAATTTGTTACCGTTGGGTAACGAATGAGTGTCATCATCCGTAACTAATCGGTAGTTCGGACGAATAATGAGATAAGTTACACACCGGTAACAAAATAACGGAGAACCCCAATGGGGCGGACAAAATTATACGATCCCCAGGTCGCACTGAGCGCTATTAAGGAGCAGTTCTGGGCAAATGGATTTGAAGGGACATCGCTTCACGATCTTGAGGTTGCCACCAAATTGCCCAAGCAAACGCTCTACCGCGAGTTTGGCGACAAGCATCAAATGTACCTGAAAGCGCTTGGCGATTATGAGCGTACCGAAATCCGAGAGGCAGCAAAAATCCTCTCTGCCGAGTCGGACGCCAGAGGCGCTTTCCAAGCGCTGTTCGATGCAATCATAAATGAGGTAGAAGGCAACAATGACAGGCGTGGATGCTTCTTGTGCAATGCCAGTGCTGATCGCACCTCCATCGACCAAGAAATAGGATTACAGGTTGTGGCCATGCTGGATCGCTGGCGCAAAACATTCCAGACTGCGCTGGGACCTGCGCCACAATCAAAAGAACTATCAGACGTTCTCTTGGCAGGGTATATTGGCTTTAGAATTTTGGCACGCGCTGGACTGTCGGCACCTCAACTGAGGGCAATCGCGGGCCAGCTGCTCAACATCATTCCAACACGATCACGGTAGTTAGATTCTAGGTATATTTACCGGGACCATGGATCGTCCGCATTGCTCGGGCACCTAAAAACCAGAAACCCCGCGCGGAGGCCGGTCCGAGCGGGGTTTCCTTTGCCCCCCTGTAAGGCGGCTAGGTTTTGTCATGGTCGGGAGTCCGTTCGAAAACTCCAGTGATGTCGGGTATAGCGACGAGGGATAACCAATTC
>CAKZSF010000265.1 GCA_937920575.1 uncultured Sphingomonadaceae bacterium
GCAATTTCGGCTGCGTTCTCTCCGCTGAACAGAGAGCCTGAGGAGCGAGTTGCGAAGGCGCTGCGCGAGGCGATTCCCAATGTCCGCGTGACGGGCTCAAGCACGATGGGCGGTCTGGGTTTGCTGGAGCGCGAAAACGCCGCGATCCTCAATGCGTCTTTGTTGCCATTTGCCGAGCGTGTCGTCGCGTCGTTTCAAAATGCGCTCAAACAACGCGGGCTCAATTGTCCGCTCTATATCAGTCAGAATGACGGCACATTGATGGGGGCGGACTTTATTCGTGCTTTCCCTGCGCTGACATTTGCATCCGGTCCGACTAACTCCTTGCGCGGAGCGTGGAAGCTGACCGGATTGGCGGAGGCGATCGTCGTCGACATCGGGGGTACAACCTCTGACATTGGAGTGTTGCACAATGGCTTCCCGCGCGAATCTCACAATGTTGTCGATGTGGGCGGTGTGCGCACCAATTTCCGCATGCCTGACATTCTCGCGCTAGGAGTGGGCGGGGGAAGCTTGATTAGAGAACATGGCGCGCAGATCGGCCCGACATCCGTGGGCCACCGCTTGCTGCAAAAGGGGGTCGTGTTCGGCGGTGAGACGCTGACACTCACCGATATAGCTGTGGCAGCAGGAGTGCTGGATTTGGGCGATAAAGCGCGGCTGGCATCCGTCCCTCCGATGGTCGTTGAAACGGCTCGCGCGACCATGCACGCGATGCTGAACCGCGCGATTGACAGCGTCCGGCCCGGCGGCCGCAAATTGCCGGTGGTTCTGGTCGGTGGAGGCGCGGTGCTGGTGTCAGAACCTTTGAGTGCGGCCACACAGGTGCACATTCCCGAGCATGCGGGGACCGCCAACGCTATCGGCGCGGCCATCGCGCAAATTGGCGGAGAGGCTGAGCAAATGGTGATGCTGACCGCTGACAACAGGGAAGACGAAATCGCGCGGGTTACCAATCAAGCCAGAGAGGTCGCGGTGCGTGCTGGGGCCGATCCGCAGACTTTGAGCGTGGCCGATATGGAGGAAACGCCGATTCCTTACATGGAGAGCGGAGGGACGCGGGTGCGGGTGAAAGTTGTGGGCGATCTGGCGCAAGCAGGCGTGAGGGAAGCTTCGTGAAGATCACGCCAGACGATCTTGATGCATTGGCGCTGGGTTCCGTTTTCCTTGCAACGGGCGGGGGCGGTGACCCGTACATCCCCAAGCTGATTTCGCAGCGCGCGTTGGAAGAGTTTGGCCCCGCTGAAATTATAGCGCCCGAAGAACTCAACGATGATGCGTTTGTGTGCGCCATCGGGTCAGTGGGTGCTCCGACGGTTAGCCTGGAGTTGCTCCCTTCGATCGATGAAGCCGCAAACACGCTATCCGCATTTGAAGACCATCTGAGCAAACGAGTGGATGCAGTGGCGGCGTTTGAGATCGGTGGAGGAAACTCGCTTATTCCTCTGGTGGCTGCATCTGCGAAGGGTATTCCGATGCTCGACGGTGACGGAATGGCCCGTGCTTTGCCTGAGGCGCAGATGATGACTTACGCGATGGCAGGCATCGCACCGACTCCGTCGATCGCGTATGACTATTGCGGCAAAGTGGCACATTTTGATTGCCCCGATCCCTTGCAATATGAAGCCCTGATCCGCCAGCATGCGGTCGATCATGGTGGGATGATCACCACAGCAGAGCATCCCATGTCGGGGATAGCGTGCAAGTCGGCAATCATTCCCGGAACATTGTCGTTTGCGCTGGAACTGGGAAGAGTTCTTGAGGCCAATCGCGGCCCTGCTGAACAGATCTCGCCGATCCTGTCAGAGACGTTTGCCGGATCGATCTATGGCGATTGCGCGATGGTCTATTCCGGCAAGGTCGTACAAAAATCATCCAGTGTCGTGAACGGGTATGATGTGGGAACCGCCATCATTGAGCCAATCGACAGCACTGGCCCGTCCATGTCGATCACGATCAAGAATGAATACCTACTTGCCAAAGTCGGCGGGGATGTGATCGCCAGCGTGCCTGACCTCATCGTCATTGTCGACAGCGAGACGTCCCTGCCTGTCAACGCAGAACGGCTTGGTTATGGTCAACGCGTGTCCGTGTTTGTGATCGAGTGCCCTAAAGTGTTCCAAACACCGGATGCGCTCAAGATTGTGGGTCCGAGCTACTTCGGTTTCGATCATAGCTACACCCCGTTCTCTGGCAACAAATAGTGCGCTGACAGCTTGGGCTGTTGCATTTTTGTTACGCAGCGCGTGCAATCACCAGACCGTATTGTGCGTCGCAGCAGAATTTGCTGTATTGCAGCATCAACACCGAAAACATGAGGGCATTTTTATGGGGTTCGCTAAGCACACGTCTCGTGCCGCACTGCTGGTTGCTGCCAGCGCGTTGCCATTTACCGTTCAGGCGCAAGAAGCCGCACCGGAAGAGGGTGCCGAGGACGGCGACACGACGATCATCGTTACAGGCTCGCGCATCAGCCGTGACCCGAATGTCGGCTCACCTGCTCCTATTACGGCGCTGAACTCTGAAGAGCTCACGCAAGCAGGGACGGCAGACGTTGTGGACGTGTTGCGTGATGTTCCTGCGCTTTCAACGTCGACATCGACCGAAGGCTCGATTGACGGTGTCTTTTCGCAATCCGTCGGACAATCCATTCTGAACCTTCGCGGGCTCGGCTCAAACCGCACGCTGGTGCTGGTCAATGGCCGCCGCCACGTATCGGGTGTCGCAGGCGCACAGGCGGTCGATATCAACTCGATCCCGACAGCACTGATCGAACGCGTTGAAACGCTTACTGGTGGTGCATCGTCCATCTATGGTGCTGACGCTGTGACCGGTGTGGTCAACTTCGTCCTGCGCGACGATTTTGAAGGCCTCCAAGCCAATGTTCAGACAGGTATCTCCAGCGAGGGCGACGCCTTCCGCATCAATGGCGACCTGACATGGGGCACCAATTTCGCGGATGGTCGCGGCAACATTGCTGTGTCCTTCGAATATGCCCGCAATGATGAGCTGCAATTTGGTGATCGCGGGTTCAGCCGTGACAATGGCATTGCCGATGACCAAGGCAACCCAGCGCGTTTCTTCCAGGCCGGTGAAATCAACGCGGCGACCATGCCGAACTTCGCTGCGTTCTTTGCAGTAGGCGCGAGCGGTTTCCCATCAGGCTTTAGCATCCCTACGCCGGGATCCAGCAACTTTGACGCTATTTTCACAACACCAGGTGTTACGCCGACAGCGGCCGAGCAAGCACTGATTGACCGTGCAGCGAACGCACCGAGCCGCCTGATCGCGCGTGATCCGCGTTTCTCGCTGTCGTCGGCTGGTGGCGTTGTCGCTCCCGGTTTGATTGGTATCAGCGACGGTCCAGACATCAACAACAACGGCACGCCAGATTGCTTGGAGTCTTCGGTTGGCTTTAACAGCACGTTCCAGCCTGGAGCATTCGGGCTTGCAGGCGGTTGTGCCGTAATCAACGCCGATGGAAGTCTCGGCGTCTATCAAGATGGTCTGGTCACGGGCTTGTTCAACCAGTTCGGTGGCGATGGCATTCCGAACAACTTCAACAGCAACTCGCTGATCCCGGAAACAGAGCGTTGGTCGGTTAATGTCAACGCGAAATACGAGATTTCCGAAAAGGCTGAGCTGTTCTTCGAAGGTAAATTTGTTTCGAACTCGGCAGAGTTTCAGGCTCAACCCAACACGTTTTATGATCTGCTGACCATTCGTGATGACAACCCGTTCATCACACCTGAGCTGCAGAATTTCGTGGAGCCGCTGTTCTTCGGCGGAGGTGATGGCTTTTATATCACTCGTGACCCGGCCGATTTGGGCCCCAACCGCGACCGCAACGAGTTTGAAACTCTGCGCTTTGTTGGCGGCGTGCGCGGTGACATCACGGACAGTCTCAAATATGAGTTCTCAGGCAACTGGGGACGGTTCAATCAGACAACGTTCGACAACAACCGCGTGATCCTTGACCGTTGGTATGCCGCAATTGATGCGACGACCGACGTCAATGGCAATGCGATTTGCCGTTCTGATATTGATCCAACCGCACCAGCGACGACGCCGTTTGGCATCCCACAGGGCGCGCCCGGTTTCTACACTTTCAACCCCGGCGACGGACAATGCCGTCCGGCGAACATTCTCGGCGGTGTTGGTGCGATCAGCCAAGACGCAATCGACTTTGTTACCGCAACGATCGTCAACGAGTTCGAGCTGGAGCAATATGTCGTTAGCGGTGTTTTGATCGGCGACACCGGCTCGTTCTTCGAGCTTCCCGGTGGACCGGTTGATTTCGTGGTGGGAACCGAGTTCCGCAAAGAGTTGAGCTCTTCAACATTCGATCCGTTGGTGCTGGGTATCATTCCTGTGACAACGCCGAACGCCAATGCTGGGGATCTGGTTCGGGAAGTTACCCGCAACCCGGTCACGGGCGAGTTTGACGATGTGAACAGCCTGGTGTTTGACCCGGCGTCGATCATCAACAACGCTGGCGGTGACTTCACCGTCGCCGAAGTGTTTGGCGAGGTTCGCCTGCCAATTCTGGCTGATCAATCCTTCGCGCACCTGCTCGAAATCAACGCGGCGGCCCGCTATGCGGACTATTCGACTGTGGGCGGAGCATTCACCTGGAACGTGAACGGCTTGTACGCGCCGACGCCGGATATTTTGTTCCGTGCCACTTATGCAGAAGCAGTGCGTGCACCGAACATCAACGAGCTGTTTAACCCTGCACAGGGCGCATTCTTCCGTCCGGTTGATCCATGTGATCTGAACGAGCTGGGCAATGCAGCCGATCCAGCGCTTCGCCAAGCCAATTGTGAGGCGTTCTTTGCTGGCATCGGGTTCAACCCGAATTCGGGAGCAGGCGGAGGCTATTCCTTCGTCGATCCGCTGACGGCGCGTTTCTCTGGTTCGATCAGCGGCAACCCTGATCTGTCGGAAGAAACCGCGACCACCTACACGGTGGGTGCGCAGCTGACCCCGACCTTCCTGCCGGGTCTGGTTTTGAGCGTTGATTATTACAACATCGAAATCGAGAACGCGATTTCGACCGTCAGCGCACAAGACATCGTCGACAATTGCGTGGACAGCGCGTCGATTGCCAACCAGTTCTGTGACTTGGTCAGCCGGAATGGCAACACCGGCGGCTTCAACTTCCTCCGCCAAGTCTCGCTGAACTTTGCGCGGCTTGAAACGGCAGGTGTCGAGGCGTCTATGGCCTACCGCTTTGATCTGGGCGATCACTCGTTCAACTTCGCAGCGGCTGGCACTTGGGTGGACAAGCTCAACCGCTTCTTCGATCCGGCTGATCTGACCAATATCGACCCTGAGCTGGGTGAGCTGCAGCGTCCAGAATGGTCGGGCAACGCCTCTTTGACTTGGAGCTGGGATAAGCTCGACCTGACATGGTCGACGACTTACCTCGACTCCATGGCGTTGCGTTCGGTTGAAGTGGAAGATCTTGGCACTGTTTACAGCGTTGCCAACGGCACGTCGGATTCGACTTTCATCCATGACATCTCGTTCAATTTCGACCTGAATGATCAGTTCGATATTTATGGCGGCGTGAACAACATCTTTGACGAATTGCCATTCGTCACGGAGCAAGCCTATCCGGTTAGTCCGGTTGGCACGTTCTTCTTCCTGGGTGTGCGCGCAAGCCTCTGACCGCAGGTATTTAAGATTGGGCAAGGGCCAGCGTGACATAGGTTGCGCTGGCCCTTTTCATTACGCGCGGCTGACATTGTCCAAGAGCAAGCGTCGATTAGCCTAATCCGAGTTCTCGAATTGAGCGGGGCAATGCTCAGTATCAAGAGATCACCCAATCCGTTTTACTACTTCCACTCCGAAAACACCTCGCAATTTACCCAATCAGCTGTTCCTTCCGCCTTGCCGAGGGGCTCCTGCGATTGTGCAATATCTGTCGACCTTACAACCGAGGCGAAAACTTCGAATTGGCACTTGTTTCGCAGCTTAGGCGCATTCTACCCCCATTTTTGACGATGTTTGTACGATCACGGCTCCGCTATTCCTTGTCGGCAGAACAACTCAAACGTGGAGAAGGCAGCGATGGATCTGGGACTAAAAGGCAAGAAAGTCATCATGAACGGCGGAGCGCATGGGCTGGGCCTGGCATCGCTTCGGCATTTTGCTGCTGAGGGCGCAGATGTCGCTTTCAT
>CAKZSF010000266.1 GCA_937920575.1 uncultured Sphingomonadaceae bacterium
TTGCCAAAACTCCTCAGCTTATCCGCACGCTTTTCCACACGCGATACCACTTGGCTGTTGCCGAAAGGGCGTCGCGCCGCGCAAGAATTGTCAGAGCTACCGCGCAGATTCGCAAAAGGGTTTCACGTGGAACAATCGCTGACCGATGCGGAATCGGGTATTATCGTCGGGAATTTGCCCGAATATGCGTCGGTAAAGAGGAGTTTTGGATGATCAGCATCGCCATTGCCAACCAGAAGGGTGGAGTCGGCAAGACCACCACCGCGATCAATTTGGCGACAGCGATGGCGGCGACGGGATGGAAAGTCGCGCTGGTCGATCTCGATCCGCAAGGGAATGCCTCAACCGGATTTGGAATTGAGGCGTCTCAGCGAGAACGCTCAACCTATGATTTGTTGGTGGATCAGCTTTCTCTCGAAGAATGCGCGGTTCCGACCAAAATTCCCGGTCTCGATATAGTCCCGGCAACGGTGGACCTGTCCGGCGCAGAGATCGAATTGGTTTCAGTAGAGCAGCGCAGCGAGCGCCTCCGCAAGGCGTTGGACGCGCATTCAGGCCATGATGTGTGCCTGATTGATTGTCCGCCTTCGCTTGGCCTGTTGACTTTGAATGCACTGTCGGCCGCCGACACCTTGCTGGTTCCATTGCAGTGCGAATTTTTCGCGTTGGAGGGATTAAGTCAATTGTTACAGACAGTTGAGCAGGTTCAGCAGCGCTTCAATCCCGATCTGGGCATTGTCGGAATCGCTTTGACCATGTTTGACCGTCGCAACCGTCTGACTGATCAAGTGGCGGACGATGTGCGCGACTGTTTGGGCAATCTGGTGTTCGAAAGTGTGATTCCGCGCAATGTGCGTCTGTCAGAGGCGCCCAGCCATGGCTTGCCCGCGCTGGTGTATGACCACAATTGCGCCGGCAGCCGCGCCTATATCGCCCTGGCGCGCGAAGTGATGGACCGGCTTGAGCCAAACAACACGACGGAGAGAGATGCAGCATGAGCGAAAAAGACACAGCAAAAGCTCCGGCACGCAGCAAGAAGAAACTCGGCCGTGGACTCGGCGCGCTGATGGGAGAGGCGCAGCGTGAAGAGCCGCTGGTGCAGCGCGTACAGACGAAGAGCGCTCCTGCTGGTGGCCCGTCGATTACCGCTGATGTGATCAATGCAGAGCGGAGTGGAGCGGCGGAGGGTGCGGTAACCAGAACAGAGGGTCTCTCTCGTCTGCCTGTGGCCGCGCTAAAGCCCAATCCCGATCAACCGCGCACCCAGTTTGACGAGAGCGCGCTGGACGAGCTCGCCGCCAGCATCGCTGCGCGCGGTGTGATTCAACCTGTCATTGTTCGAAAGACTGGTGATTCGTACCAAATCGTCGCGGGTGAACGCCGCTGGCGCGCGTCGCAAAAGGCGGGCCTGCACGAAATTCCGGTGCTGATCCGTGACTTGACCGATCGCGAAGTGATGGCGTTGGCACTGATCGAGAACCTCCAGCGTGAGGATCTCAACCCGGTGGAAGAGGCGCGGGCGTATCATCGCCTGTCGGAAGAAGAAGGGCTTACCCAGGCCGATATCGCCAAAATGGTCGATAAATCGCGCAGCCACGTGGCGAACATCCAACGCCTTTTGGCTCTGCCCGACGGTGTGCTGACCCACTTGGCGAATGGCAATCTTTCTATGGGTCATGCGCGGGCGTTGATTGGGCTGGATGAGGCGGATGCGCTTGCGGACCAGGCGGTACGCAAGAAGCTATCGGTGCGCGACGTCGAACAGCTCGCCCGCTCCAACAAGCCGGCAACCGTTCGCAAGAGCAAAGCGGGCGGAGAAAGCGCGCCAAACGCAGATATAGCCGCGGTTCAAAACCATCTTGAGGAATTCCTGGGCATGCCAGTGCGGATCAATGCCGACACTGATCCGCGGTCGGGAGCGTTGACGATCCGTTATCGGACGCTCGATCAGCTGGATCTGGTTTGCCAACGCCTGACCGGCGGGGCGATCTAGGCAGAAATTCTACAAGCCTCTGAAAATTATAGACAAAAAGAAAATCGCGCGAGAGACTTTTCAAATCCGCCCCGTGTGGAGTTTCAGCGAAAAGTCGTCTCGCGCGACTTTGATCAGTTCAACACAGGGCCATTGCGGCCCTGCAGTGCCAACCTACTTACTTGCTTGATTTCACAGACTTCACCGAACGGTGAGGCTGCTTCACATAGCGTGTCTTGGCAGGTTGCTTGACGTAACGGGTTTTGGTCGGCTGCTTTACGTAGCGGGTTTTCACCGGCTGCTTGATGTAGCGAACCTCTTCAACCACCTCGTGCTCGACCGGAACTTCTTCCCAATATTCCTTCTCGGTCACGATTGTCTTGCAGGTTTTTCCGTGATGTTCGTGGCCGTGCTTCTGCTTGCAGCCGCAATTGTGGCCTTCGTGACCATAGCCGATCGAGCGATGGATCATCGGCTGACCGTAAGAGGCATGGCCATAGCCAAACGCACCTGATTCGTAAGCGGCGAGGTAATTCTCGCAATAGCCGCCATCATTGATATCGCGTGAGACGCGACGGCGGCCGCCACGATCTTCTGCCTTGTCGATGGCTGCGCCCAACACTGCGCCAGCGGCAGCACCAATCACGGTGCCTTCCGTGCGGTTGCCACGTCCGCCGATGCGGTTGCCGGCGATGCCGCCCAAAACGCCGCCAATTGCTGCGCCGCCCAGACCGTTGTCGCTGCGACCATAATTCTCGTAGGAATCATAGGTGTAGGACATGCGACGCTGGCATTCGGAGATCCACCAATCGCGTTGTTGCGGCGTGTAAGCCAGTTTGTAATTCTGCTGGCCATGATGACCACCGGAATGATGACGGTTTGAACCATAATCGTCGCGTTGATCATGGGCGCGGTCACCCCAATCGTCATCGTGCTGACGACGCTCTGGATGCATCTCTTGCACTGGCGCCTCTGAACGAGGTGCGCGATAGACGGGAGGCAGTTGAGCCGCCGCTGCAGTCTGCACGGCAGGCGCCGACTGGCTTGCTGAAGGCATTGGCTCTAGCGGAGGCAACGCATAATCTTGTGCGACCGCAGGAGCGGCAATCAGACTTGCACTGGCCATGGCAAGCGTAACGAACGGACGATTCGACATTTCTCTTCCCCTAGAAGGAGCGCAAACAACTGCGCGTTAAGAGAAAATTAGCATTGAGGGGTGTGGGTGGCCAAGCGGTTAACCACGTCAGAAAAGGCCTGTCCCGAAATGGGATGGTATGGTTAGCGAATCCTAAACAGATTCAGCCATAGCCAATGCAAGCGCCTCGATGCCAGCGGCGTCCTCTTCATCGAAACGGTTATGCAACGGGCTGTCGAGATCAATCACAGCGATAACTTCGCCATCGCGAATCACTGGCACGACCAATTCCGAATTCGTTTCGCCGTCACAGGCGATATGCCCGGGGAAGGCATGCACATCGGGCACTAGCTGCGTGGTGCCACTGGCGGCGGCCGCTCCGCACACCCCCTGGCCCACAGGAATGCGGATACAAGCGGGTTTGCCCATAAACGGCCCGAGCACAAGCTCGCCATCGACCATGCGGTAAAACCCGGCCCAATTCAGATCATGCAGATACTGCCAGATCAGCGCGGCAACATTGGCCATGTTGGCCACAGAATCAGGCTCGCCATCGACCAAAGCCTTCGCGGCGTTGATCATATCGGCATAGAGTTCCGGCTTGGGCTGGTCGGGATCAGGCTGAAAATCGAACATAACGCGCCGCCTCTAACGCAAGTGCCGCTTGCTCGCCAGCGTTCAGCGCAATAAGCATGGTTCATGCTAAAGAAAATCCTGATTGGTCTGTTGATCCTTGTCGTATTGCTGGGAATCGTGGTGTTTGTCCTTACACGGGGGAGCGCTGCGGAGCTCAGTGTCGACGAAGTGTCGGGGACTAAGCCGACACTGGTCGACGCGGACAGTGAATTGTTTCCAACTGTGCGCATCGCTTCGCCGATTGGTTGGGAGGAGGGCGAGAAGCCGACCCCAGCCAAAGGCCTGGCGGTTCAACGCTTTGCAGAGGACCTTGATCATCCGCGCGTGCTCTACACGCTGCCCAATGGTGATATTCTGGTTACGCTGACCAACCGTCCTGCAAGCGAAGAGCCAGAGGGAATCGGCGGCGCGATTATGAAATTCTTCTTCAGCCAAGCTGGAGCGGGCAAGGAATCGGCCAACCAACTGGTGCTGTTGCGCGATGCCGATGGTGATGGCGTGGCGGAAGTCCGCGAGGTTTTGCGGGACGATCTGGATTCTCCGTCTGGCATCGCTTGGCGTGATGGCACGCTGTATATCACCAACCACAACGCGTTGATTTCGTTCGCTTACGAGCTTGGTGCCAGCACGGTCACCGGCGATGCGAAAAAGCTGATGGATCTGCCCAAGGGCAGCGGCCATTGGATGCGCAACTTCATCGTCGATGAGGCGGGCGAGAACATCTACATCACCGTCGGATCGCATTCGAATATTGGTGAGGCCGGCCCTGAGATCGAAGAAGGCCGCGCGATGATCTGGGAATACAACATCGCCAGCGGCGGCGCGCGCCAATACGCCGTGGGCCTGCGCAACGCCAACGGGCTCGATTTCAATCCGCTTTCCGGTGAACTTTGGACGACCGTGAACGAGCGAGACATGCTTGGCGGTGATCTGGTGCCTGACTATCTCACCAACGTACCAGTGGGCGCGCAATATGGCTGGCCATGGCTCTATTGGGGCAAAAACCTCGATATGCGGGTCGATACGAGCGAATATCCCAAGCCCCGCTTTATTGAGGAATACACGCGGCGACCCGAATATGCTTTGGGGCCGCACGTCGCCGCGCTGGGGCTCACCTTTGCTAAGGAAGGCCACAGAATGGGCCCCGCTTTCGCCAATGGCGCATTTATCGCGCGGCATGGCTCTTGGAATCGTAAGCCGCCGTCAGGCTATGATGTGGTGTTTGTCGGGTTTGACGAGCGCGGCAGCCCGCTGGATGAAAAGCCTGTGCCGGTTCTGACCGACTTTTTGACCGGCGATGGTGAAACCCGCGGTCGCCCCACATGGGTTACGTTTGGCAATGATGGTTCACTGCTGGTGAGCGATGACACGGCGGGCATTATCTGGCGTGTGATTGCGCCAGAAGCAGAGCCCGCGCCCAAGCTTGAGCGAGAGAAGGTTGAATCGCTGCCGCCACAGCGTGAATTGCGCGGGGATCCCTCGGCGGCGTTCAGCGATGACTATGCTCGCGAAACCGGCGGCAATTAAGGGCTGCACGTCAATCGTTGAGCGTTAATCGCCGATTAGGCAGCCCTGTTGCCCGGCCAATTCGTTGACAAAATGCCATGCGACGCGGCCTGAACGGGCACCCCGGCGCTTGGCCCATTCCAGCGCGGCGCGCTCACTCCAATCCAGTGCGTAATGCTCGGCATATCCGGCGATGATCGCGAGATACTCATCCTGCGTGCAATTGTGGAAGCCAATCGACAACCCAAAGCGGTCAGCCAGCGCGAGCAGATCATCCACCGCATCGCGCGGATTGAGTGGATCGTCCTGTTCGGCCGAATGGCGCGGCACAATCGCGCGCCTGTTGGATGTGACCGCCAGCCGGATATTGGCAGGGCGCGCCTCCACGCCACCCTCCAGCCAGCTGCGCATCTGGCGCGGCCCAATCGTATCGCCTTCACCAAAGCCGAGATCATCGAGATAGATCAGAAATTGGCGCTCAATCCCTGCGAGCTCGCCAAACAAAGCGGGAATGTCGTCGAACGCTGATGCGCTAACCTGCACGAGGGCGAGCGATTCGGGGCCGGTCGACTGAACATCGAGCACAGCCGCGCGTATAAGCGCCGATTTGCCCATCCCGCGCGCTCCCCATAGCAGCATATCATGCGCTGCATGGCCGCTGGCGAGGCGCGCAATGTTCGCGCACACGCTGTTCTTTTGCCGATCGATGCCCCTCAGATGCTCGAGCGCGGGTGCTTTGATGCTTTCAATTGCCCGTGCAGTATCGCCAATCCAAATATAGGCGGGTGCATTCAGCCAATCGGTTGCATTGGGGGCAGGGGGCGCAAGCCGCTCTAGCGCATCGGCGATGCGTTTCAGCAGCTCGCGCTCGGAACTCATGGCTTCACGCTCATCCGGCGAGCTCATCCGCGCTCAGCGCATAAAACAGATCCGATCCGCCCCGCGCGGCTGCCGCCATACCCAGCGCCTCTGGTAC
>CAKZSF010000267.1 GCA_937920575.1 uncultured Sphingomonadaceae bacterium
CTTTGGCGGGTTGCGCGCCTATGCAGAGGCGAAGTGCGCAGGCGAGTAGACGCCTGCTCGATCCGCCATGCACGCCATCTGGACGGCTCCCGACGGAAACACAGAATTCGCGATCAGTTTTGATCAGCAGCGCAAGAACCGCGTGCTGGTGATTCCAGCTCTGTTTGACGAGGCGAACAAGCTGCGCCGGTTGACCATCGAAATGATGCGCCGTTTGGATGCTTCGGGTGTGGACTGCTTCTTGCCTGATCTGCCCGGATGCCTCGACAGTTTGACCGATCTTTCCGCTCAATCGCTATCAAACTGGCGGAACGCAGTCGCCCTATGTGTTGAGCAAATTGGTGCCACACATGTCTTCAGCCTGCGCGCTGGCGCGTTGATCGCGCCCACAGTGATGCCCGGATGGCGTTATTCGCCCGTAACCGGGTCGAGGGTGCTGCGTGGCTTGCTCCGCGCGCGGGTCATCGCTGCGCGCGAGAATGGCATACAGGAAACACCCGAAGATCTTCTGTCCGTGGGTCGCAAATCAGGACTGGTTTTGGCCGGCTATGCATTGAGCGCGGAAATGGTGGGCGAGCTTGCGGATTCCCAGGCCAACGTGGCGAACGGTCAGATTGAGTTGCTTCAAAGCGACATAGGCGGCGCAGGTCTGTGGTTGAAAGCAGAGCCAGACTTCGACGCTGCGCAGGCCGACGCCCTAGCGGCGGCAATTACGGCAGGAATTGCCGGATGACTCGCGCACAACTGACCTTCAACTGTGTTGGGGATACCCTCGCTGCGACATTGGACGGAGGCGAAAAAATCGTCGGGTTGTTGATCGTCACTGGCGGGAATGAGCTCCGCTCAGGCGCATTTGCAGGGCAATCCTCGTTGGCAGCTGAAATCGCTACTTCGGGCTATCCAGTGTTTCGGTTTGATCGCCGCGGGGTTGGCGACAGCGAAGGTTCCAATCGTGGGTTTGAGCACTCCGCTGAAGATATCAGCTCAGCGATAGCAGCCTTCTGCAAGGCGGCTCCAACGATTGAGAAGATCGTTGCGTTCGGGAACTGCGATGCGGCAAGCGCGCTTATGCTGCAATCCGGCGCCGGTTGCGACGCGCTTATCCTGTCCAACCCATGGACATTTGATGACGATAGCGACGATGATGCCATGCCGGCGGAGGCGGTCCGTTCGCGCTACGTGGAAAAGCTGCGCAATCCGGCCGAGATCAAACGTCTCCTCACCGGAGGTGTTTCGCTGACAAAACTGTGGCGCGGTTTGCGGCAGGCATCCACTACGGAAAAGACCCAGAGCGGGCTTAGCCAATCTGTTCACACAGGTCTGGCCCAGTTTGCCGGTGAAGTGCGCATTCTAACCGCCGAAAGAGACCGCACTGCTCAAGCTTTCCTCAGTCATTGGGGCAAGGATGATCCTCGACTTCGCAGATGCCCTGACGCCACGCATGCTTATGTTGAACCACACGCTCAGCAATGGCTGATCGCGCAAATTCTCGATGTCCTATCGAACGAAGAGGCTCGCTAGCTCGACATGCGTTGACCAGCGAAATTGCCCGATTGGCTTGACCGCTTCTAGCCGGAAGCCAGCCTCCTGCAATCGAGCCCCATCCCTTGCCCAGCTGGAGGGATTGCAGCTGATGTAAATCACGCGTTCCAGACTGCTTTGCGCAATCGCCTCAACCTGATCCTTAGCGCCAGCTCTAGGCGGATCGAGCAGCGCCACTCCAAATTTATCGAGTTCGTCAGCATCAACGGGATTGCGAAACAAGTCACGATGTTCGCATTGAATCGCATGGTTGCTGCGGTTGGCGGCCATGCGGCAAGCGAGATGTGCAGGCAGGCTTGCTTCGAATGCGGTGACGCTGTGCGCCTTTTCAGCCAGTGCGAAAGAAAACGTGCCAAGCCCAGCGAACAGATCGGCGATATCCGCGCCCTCGCCTGACCATTCGCGCGCGCAATCGACCATAACAGCCTGCGCGTCGGCAGTTGCTTGGAGAAATGCACCTGACGGGAATGCCACCGGCATTCCGCTCAGCGTTACGGTCACCGGTTCAGGCTCCCAAACCGGTTCATCGCCAAAGCCTTGGTCGAAGGATAAGCGCGCCAACTCATGGTTACGCGCAAAATCCAGCACCGCCTCTGTCGCTTCCAATCCTTCAATCTCGACGCCTTTAATAGCCATCGCGACACCCTGATCCACCTCGGCAAGCTGGACATCGACCGGGCTGCGCCCCGCTATGATCCCGAGCAATTTCCGAAGCGGCCCGATCATCGCGCTCAATATCGGAGAGAGGACAGTGCATTCCTTCAGATCGACCAGTTTGTGAGAGCGTTCTTGTTTGTAGCCCAACAGCACCGTTTTCCCGCGTTTGAGCGCATGGAGCGATGCGCGCCTGCGACTTTGTGGCGGCGAGAGATGCGCAGGCAAGAGTTTGCCTATTTTCAGCCCTTGCGAGTCTGCGGTATTGGCAACCCGGTCGGTGACGAATTTCAAAAGGGTGTCGTCATTGCATTGCTGTAACTGACATCCACCGCATTGTCCGAAATGGCGGCAAGGAGGTTGGTTATAGTTTGGCCCACGCTCAAGCGTCCCATCGGGCAAAACACTATCGCCCGGCGCGGCGTCCTTCACCAAGGCTCCGCTTTCCGTGACGCCATCGCCCTTCGCCGCGATGCGTAAAACGCGATCTCCGGTGCTCACAAACAATTCTCCAAGGCCGGAGGTACAGACTTAACCAGATCGGACGCAGTGAATGCTGGCCCGGCAAGTCGCGCCGCTTCACTATGCAGCCATACGCCTTCGCACGCTGCTTGAAAGACATCATTCGTCACCGCAAGCCTACTTGCGATAAGACCCGCCAGAACATCACCTGTTCCCGCAGTCGACAACCAAGGACTGGCCGCGTCGCTCATAGCTATGTTTTCGCCGTCTGGATCGACGATGATCGTGTCTGGCCCCTTCGCGACAATAACCAATCCCGTTGCCTTGGCTAGAGCAGACGCGCGTTCAACCTTCGTCCCTTCTCCTGCCAGACCGAAGTTCGCTTCCATCGCCGAGAATTCACCGGCGTGCGGGGTTGCAATGCCATTCTCCAGAGTGCTGTGAGGGCCAATCATATGCAATGCGTCTGCATCCCAAACAATCGGCACGCTTGTGCTCACAGCCTGACTGACAGTTTCCGCAGCTGCATCACCTCGGCCCAACCCGGGCCCCACCAGCAAGCTTGCAATGCGTTGATCCAGTAGCGCCGCCTCCAATTGCGAGGTGTCGCCGACAATATGGTCAGGGAGTTGGCGAGGCACGTTGCCAAGCAACTTCACATACCCAGCTCCCCCTTTTGCAGCAGATTTCGCGGCCAATGTCGCTGCACCCGGCATATCTCCAGCAATAACGCCGACGAGCCCACGCGAATATTTGTGATCGTCAGCGCCGGGTGCCGTTATGACTGGCCGCGCCAACCGCTGCGCGCTGCCTTTGACTTCGTCCACGCCGATGGGCACCAATTGCCTATCACCCATTTTGGCCGAACTGGGCATCAGGAAATGCGCATGCTTCCAAGCCCCTAGGGCAAGGGTGAGCTGATAA
>CAKZSF010000268.1 GCA_937920575.1 uncultured Sphingomonadaceae bacterium
GCGGAAGCGGCCAATGACTCGATCGATGATCTCGCCATATTGCGCATGGCGCGACATCGCGTTTTCGTAATCCTTCACCGTGGCAAAGGGCGCTGCGCTCTGTCCGCTTTCAAACGTCGGATAGAATGTGTGCAGGCCAAAGAAGTGGTTGATCGGACGCGCGCGATTGATCCGGGCGATAGCGGGTTCGTAATCGCTCAGCGTTTCTTCCACACTCAGTTTGAACACATCGTAGGCCAGTTGATCCGTCGCGTTCAGCACGCCGCGATCAATCGTCATCAACGATGCGAGATTGTCTTCTGCCAACTGCTTGGTCTTGGCCTCCAGCGCGTCAGTGTAGAAATCGCCGAGCTGGTCGGCCCGCTCGAAATCGCCGCGGAACATCGCCGACAATGGGCTGAGTTCCAGCTCATCCGCATCGGCCTTCGCAAACAGTTCATACAGGCGCTCACGCTCTGACGATACTTGTTCAACAGGCTCTTCCATCGCCGCAGAGGCGGCCTCTGCTGCTGCATCAGCTGCAGTCGCAACGTCGGCGTCATTAACGGCACACGCCGCCAATGGCAGGCTCGCCGCGCTCAGCAATGCTATGCGAAATCGTGTCATGTTCCAGTCCCTTGTTTCGAGCTTTCTGATGGCAAATCACAAAGCATCGTTGATATGGCACCCGCTAGACCATGGTCGGCTGCATTGCGCCGCCTGTTCCACGAAGCGCTGATCGCGTTCTACCGCTGATCATACTGCCCAACAGCCAGAGCAGCGCCCCCAGCGTCCCTGCCTATTCGCTGTCCCGCTTTAACAGCCGCTGCAAGCGTTTGAGCAAGCCCGGCTCCTTGTCCAGCCTGCCCGGTGTTACCTTGCGTTGGTGGTCATCAAACTTGTTTCCATCGGCATCAAGCCCGCGCCAATACAGCTTGCCGACTTCGTTTGGCTTCTTCGGATCATCTTCGAGCCGCATTTTGCCAAATTTGTCGCCTTGCTTTTGCTCCGCACGAATGACCTCATGCGGGAACACATCAAGGCCCGAGACCACTTCGAAATCGTCGACGAAATAGCGCGGCATGGGAATAATCGCGCTGATCAGATCGCCTTTCTTGACTGACACTTCGACGTCCGGCTTCACGATTTTCAGGTTGAAAGTGAAATCGCGCCGCAAATTGTCCGCTTCGACCACTGCAAACAGATTGGACAGATTGAAATGGAAATGGTTCGGCGCATCCATAACCAGCAGATTGACGCCTGGCGGCGTGCGGAAATGGAACCGGTTTTGCACGGTGACGATCCCGCTGCCGAAATGCGAAGAGACATTCTGGGTTGAATGGGTGCCGACTTCCGGGTCCAGCGTGACGCGCGTATCGCTGGGCGATGGCCCACCATTCCATACGGCTGTCCAAGAGGTCAGACTTCTGATCGCGAAACCATATTGATTGCCAACCACCACCGGCAGACAGTGATAGCTGTGCTGACCAAGCTCTGGACGTTGTGGGTGGCCTCTCATCGGTTCAATCACCGACATCATGCTTCCGGCATAATCGGGCGCTTCGGGAATGCACACGATCCGGTTGTCTGGAACCATGTGCTCGTCACGATTGATCATCGCTGGTCTTGCTCCATTTGCAATTCTGCGCCGTCTATTGCGTGAGTTTCGCTCAGACACAACCGCATACCGCGCCGGGCAATGCCAAAGCCGCGTTCCAGCACTTGCTTGCTTTCGGGGCTGTTCGGGTCGCGAATGGGGTTCGTGTGGTTGTAATGGATGAAGAACACCTGCGCTCGCTTGTCCGCTGGAATTGTCTCAAGCAGGTCCATCGATTCAGTGACACGCGGATGCGGTATCTCACTCATATCCCGGCCCGGCAATTCATTGTCATCCCAGAACGTCGCATCGATGAAAGCGTAATCAACGACTTCCAGCTGCGCCAAAACCTCCATCATTTCCAGATAGAGGGGCCGATCATCTTTGGCGTCCGCAAGTCCTTGCAATTCAGGCCAGCCATCAAAATCGGGCGCATAGAGAATTTTCTTGCCCGCCACAGTGACAATAAAAGCGACAGTTTCGGAATATTCATCGCGGTGCGGCACTTTGCGTTGCCAAACTTCTATCTGCTTAGTCAGCTGGATTGACCCATCATGGTGAAGCTCAACAATCTCGATATTCTCAAGCTCGCTCAATTGGCTCCACGGGCCATTCGTGCGCAAAAATTGCGCCATTCGCGGCATAGCGAAAACGGGGACATTGCTCGCGCCCGCCGCCTCGCGCCCGAAATAGGCAAGCCCCAGATAATGTCCGATATGCGCGTGCGTGATAAACACGCCGTCAACGCCCAGCCCGTCACGCGTCGGAGCAAGACTGTCGAGCAAAGCCAATTGTTCGGTGATTGCGGGCGTTGCATCAAACAGAAACCGTTCGCCCGTGACATGGTCAGCAATCGCCAACGATGATGGCAGCAAGCGCGGGCCGGTGTCATCCGCATTGCCGATCTGGGGCGCGCCCGCATCTTGCCCAGCGCCGAGCACGATCAGCTCTATCCCGCAAGCCGCAGGCTTTTCAGCCATAGGTGTGCTGGCCATAAGCGCGGCGGCAAAAGCAATCATTCGATCACGCGTCCGCGCACCATCACGAAGTCGACCCGTTCCAGCACCGCCACATTGTCCAACGGGTTGCCGTCCACCGCGATAATATCAGCGGAGTATCCCGGTGCCAGCCGGCCAATCTCGTTCTCCATGCCCAGCACCTCAGCGGCGTAGCTGGTGGCGCTGGCCAGAGCTTCACGGTTCGACATCCCGCCTGCGCGCAGTAGCGCCAGCTCTCCCGCGTTTTCGCCGTGGGGGAACACGCCAGCATCGGTGCCAAACGCAATCTTCACATTCCATTGGCGCGCACGCTCGACAATCGTTTCGGCATAGGCGCTGACCGCGCGGATCTTGTCTTCCACCACAGGGGTGTAGAAACCCTTGCCGAGGTTCTTTTTGATCCCTTGAAACGCCATCAGGGTCGGCACCAGAATGGTGCCATTCTCGCGCATCACTTTGGCCGCCTGCTCGTCAATATAGGTACCATGCTCAATCGTGTGGACGCC
>CAKZSF010000269.1 GCA_937920575.1 uncultured Sphingomonadaceae bacterium
TGCTCAACCTGATTATGAAGCTCTTGCAGAGGCAAAACCGGCGCACCTTGTTCCGACAGTTCAGCCAAGGGATCGAACTGCGCGATAGGTGCTGGTTCAGCGCCCAAGGGTTGCGCGTCCTCAAAGCCTTTCGGCAAGGCAAACGGGCGTGCAGGTGGCATGCTGAAATCCTGCGTCTCGCCATTGTCGGCGAGGTGGTCCGGCTCAGCGGTCTGAGCCAATTCCAACGGTGTCTCTTCCTGACTGTTTTTTACCAGTGAAGGAGGAGAGAACGCCAGTGGCGCTTCACCCGCTGGTTGAGCAACCTGTTGAGGCGCAGCCTCGTCTTTTGCATCGCGCAAGGTTTGCTCCAGCACGCTGGTAGGAGCAATCTCGCTGTCCAATTCTTGCGACAATCCCGAAAGGCGCGCCTCCAATTGCGGGTTCACCGGTGGGGCCGCCCTTTCATTGGCTTGTTCCAAAGGTTGAAAACCAAAATCGTTGGCTGAAACAGGCTCTGGATCCGGCTCAATCTTCAATCGCGGCATGCCCTTTTGAACATCAGCCTGATACTGGTCCATGGCAGCCGGCGCCTGATAGGCCTGATTGCCAAATTCTTCCCCGTCCGGCTCAGCCGGAACGGTCGGGGTCGCGACCATGGCGCTGGGCGCCTGTGGCTGAAACACTTGTTTGGATTCGAAATGCCGCTCTTGAGCCGGTGCGTGCTCAGCAGGGCGGAACTGAAGTTCGTCTTCTGATGCTGGAGGCGCCTCACGCCCCAAATGCACAGGGCCGGTCTCAGTCGGCACAGTTTCTGCACCCTGTTGCGGCTGTGTTGATTGCGGTTGTGCGAAGGAGATGGTCTCCTCCTCTTCAAAGCCGGGGTCAAAGCTCATGCCTTGTTCGCCAGTGGCAGGAGAATCATGCATGTTTCTCTCACTTTCGTCATATCCAGCAGTGGGCAGCGGAGCTTGCTGCAAGAATTCGCTTGGTGCGTTTTCTTCTTCATTGATGGCCAATCCGCGTCGGCGGCCGGAATTATCTGGCGTTTGCGCCGACGCAGGCTGGACTGGTGCGTCAAGCGTGTCGCTACCCAGCTCTTCAGCTGCAGAGATTGGGCGCTTTGCTGCCTTTTCTTTTGAAAGGCCGCGCTGGCGCTGTTGTTCAGGTTTTTGCGAGGCAGCCACTTTGCGCGCAATGACAAAGCCCAGCACCGCACCGATGGCGGCGGCCATGGCCGCGATCAACAATTTGGCGGTGAAGCCTAGTGGCGGTGCAGTCGCGCCAATCAATGATGGCAAGCCGACTGCATCAACCGCGCGCTCAATCAGAATGGTGGGCAGAACCAAGCTGCCAAAGCCGAACAATGCGGCGAACCAAAGCGCCACAATTGCTGGAAACAGCGGATGCGAGCTGATCGGTGTCGCCACTTTGGCTGACTTTCCTATGATCGCTTTCACAACACAAAATCCTTTGACAGTTCATAGTTCAAAGCCGTTCTTCCGTGCTGTTTCTGCTATTTAGGCAGCAGCGGAAATCGGGCTATGGTCACTACGGGCTAACAGGACTTGGTAAACGTCTTGATAACGACGCGCGTTTTTCGCCCAATCATGGTTGGCGCGAATGTGGGCTATTCCATTTGTGCGGAAGTCATCCCATTGATCTTTTTGGGTAATTAGGCGTGACAAAGATTGGGCACATGCTGACGGATTATCGGGCGCAAACAGCACGCCAGTCTCTCCATCGCGCATCAATTCGCGATGTCCGCCAATATCAGAGGCTGCAACCAACCGTCGCTGCGCCATCGCCTCCAGCGGCTTCAGCGGGGTGACCAGTTCCGTCAGCCGCATCGCTTTGCGTGGGTAGGCCATGACGTCGCACAGCGAGTAATAGCGCTCTACTTCGCTATGTGGCACGCGGCCCACGAATTTGATCGCGTCGGCTGCTTCGGAAGATTGCGCCTGTTGCCGCAGCGCATCGGCCATTGGACCGCCGCCGACCATCAAGAGCCGTGCTTCGGGATGCTCGGCGATCAGCTCGGGCATAGCCGCGATCAGATCATCGAGGCCTTCATAGTCGTAGAAGCTGCCGATGAACCCGATAATCGGTCCTTTGCCGATGCCAAGTTCTTTACGCAGCGGTTCGTCTGGTTCCGGCACATCGCCGAACAGCGACAGGTCAACTCCGTTGCGCATGATGCCAATACGCCCGCCGTCAAAACCGCGGTCAATCAGATCTTCGCGCAAACCATCGCAAATTGTGAAAACAGCGTCAGCGTTGCCAACGACGCGATTTTCCAATGCGCGAGTCAGATTGTATTTCACCGACCCTTCGCTGCCAGTTCCGTTGCCCACCGCTGCATCTTCCCAGAACGCGCGGATCTCATAGACCATGGGAATGTCCAGCTTTTTGGCCGCGCGGACGCCTGCCAATCCGCAAAGTGCGGGGGAGTGAGCATGGATGATATCGGGCTGCCATTCCGTTGCGAGTTGCTCGATTGATTGCGCCAAGGCACCAATTTCGCGCCATTCTCGCAGGCCCGCTGGGCCGGATGCCTGACCCGATGTGCGGTGAAAATTCAGGCCATCCACGATCTCGTGGTCGGGACCTTCTTCAAAGTGGCGCACGCCGGTGATGCCGCGCACTTCAATGCCCAATGCCTGCTGCGCTTTTAGAATAGCGCGCGTGCGAAATGTGTATCCGCTTTGCAGCGGCAGCGAATGGTCCAGGACGTGAAGTACTTTCATAGTGCCTGCCTTTTGCCACGCTAAGCTTAACGTCGCGTCAACCGAGTGCTGCTAACTCGCACGTTGCATACATTCGACACAGCAGGTTTTTGGCTGCAATTGTCGGACGTTACAGCAAAGGGCCGGACGCAATTGATTGACTATCTCGCCATAGGATTAACGCACGGATTGATAGCCTATATCGCTATCCGTCTGCTGGTGCGCGACGATTTGGATGACGAGACTGCATTCGAGATGCCCGAACCGGAACCGCTGTTCAAAAAGCGCAAACGCCGCAATCGCCATGCTCAAACCGGACAAGACGATGCTTGATCTTATCCTGTTTGCCTTTGTCGCCGGCTTTCTTGCGCTAGGCTTGCGCCGCCCGTTCATCTGGGTGCTCGTCTATGTCTATATCGACATTGTTGCGCCGCAAAAGATTGGCTGGACATTGATGCCGGCAATTCCGGTGTCGTTGATCGCTTTTGCCGCTGCCTTTATCGGCTGGGCGGTGCTCGACAGCAAAAAAGGCACGCGGGTGACTTTCCGGCAGGGGCTCATCGTGCTGCTGCTGTTTTACTGCGGCTACACCACCATGACCGCGCATTTCCCAGAGGATGCGCTGGAGAAGTGGGCGTGGGTGTGGAAGGCGTTGCTGTTCGCAATCTTCATGCCGCTGACATTGCGGACGCGCACACGGATCGAAGCCACAGCGCTGGTCATGGTTTTGGCAGCGGGCGCGGTGATGATTTCGGCTGGTTTGAAGACCGCGCTGAGCGGCGGCGGCTATGGCTCGCTGGCCAGCTTGGTGCAGGAAAATGCCGGGATTTACGAAGGCTCGATCATGTCGACCGTGGCCATTTCGATGATCCCGCTGGTCGTGTGGTGCGCGCGCTACAACACGATTTTTCCCAAGCACTGGACAGTGTGGGTGTTCTCTGTGGCTTTGATTTTCGCTTGTATGTTGGTGCCTGTTGGCACGCAGGCAAGAACGGGGTTGGTCTGCCTGGCCGTCCTCGGGGTGCTCACTTTACGCTACACCAAATATCGCTTCGCGCTGATCGCGGCGGGCGGCTTTGCGATGATGGTCGCGGTGCCGTTTCTACCGCAAAGCTTCACCGAACGAATGGCGACAATCAGCTCGTATCAAGGCGACCAGTCTGCCTCGACCCGTGTACAGGTTTGGAAATGGACGATCGATTATGCCAATAATCGACCGCTGGGGGGTGGGTTCAACGTCTACCGCGCCAACAGCTTCACCTACGAGACCCGCAAAGAAGTGGAACGCGGCAACACAGTAGTGGTGGAAACGGCCGAGGTCACTGACGAAGGCCGCGCGTTCCACTCTGCCTATTTCGAGATGCTGGGTGAGCAGGGCTGGGTGGGCCTCGGCATCTGGCTATGGATTCAAGCGTTGGGCCTCTGGCAAATGGAATGGATCCGGCGGAAGCTGCGCAAATCTGACGACAAAACGGACCAGAGCTTTGTTGCGCTCGCTGATGCGCTGTTGATGGGGCACATCGTCTATTTGGTCGGGGCGCTGTTTGTCGGCGTTGCGTTCCAGCCGTTTATCTTCATGCTGATCGCGCTACAGATCGCGCTGACCTCGCTCGTCAAACGCCGCACGGAAGAGGCGAAAGCAGCGGAGCGGCGCCTTCGTCGAAACGCCCGTCGTGATGCGATTCGCGAAGCCGCGCCAGCCCAACCTGCCTAGGTTTGCTCCGCCGCGTTCCCGCGTGCCGTAACGTCAACCATTCTACCAATTGAACCTATTCGCGCTTTGCGCCATGATCGCTTGCAAACGACGTGTGAAACACACGGATAACGCAGGAGAGATCATATGACACCGCAGGAAATTGCCGAGAAGGTCGGCGAGAGTTTCGCCACTTCTGAGTGGGTTGAAATGAGCCAAGAGCGGATCAACCAATTCGCTGATGCGACAGGTGATCACCAGTTCATTCACATCGATGAGGAAAAGGCCAAGATGACGCCGTTTGGCGGTACCATCGCGCATGGTTTCCTGACGCTGTCGATGATCCC
>CAKZSF010000270.1 GCA_937920575.1 uncultured Sphingomonadaceae bacterium
CGAGTCAGCCGGGTTACGGAGCGACCGTTTTTAGAAATTTCAGCCCAAACTGGGCAATTCGCGCCAATATTTTTCATACTAAATTAAAAGCCAATGACCTGGATGCCAAATTGGAAGACCACCGCGACCGAGGATTTAGTCATGAAACTCCTTTGACCGAGTTGGCCATTTTAGCGCAATGGGATTTGCGAGGCAAGCGTCGTTACAAGCGTGTGGCGAGTTTCAAAAAAACGGTTTCGCCCTACTTTTTTGCGGGAATTGCAGGCGCAATCGGCAAGCCTGATACTTTTTATGACAAGCAAAAAGACAATCCGTTGGTGTTGGAAGACCAAGACAATTCCGCGAGTTTTCGAGTAGCTATCGCCAGCAGGGCATTCTGATCGCGCGCGGCTACCCGCTGACCGAGATGATCAATCAGATCTATTCGAACAAGGGCGACAAGCTGAAAGGCCGCCAGCTGCCGATCATGTATTCGAGCCGCGAGCACAGCTTCTTCACCATCAGCGGCAATCTCGCCACACAAACACCGCAAGCAGTTGGCTGGGCTATGGCCAGCGCAATCAAGGGCGATAGCAGGATTGCCGCAACTTGGGTGGGTGAGGGGTCAACCGCTGAAGGTGATTTTCATTCTGCCTGCACGTTTGCCTCTGTCTACAACGCGCCGGTGATCCTGAATGTGATCAACAACCAGTGGGCGATTTCAAGCTTCTCTGGCTTTGCAGGGGCGGAACGCACCACCTTTGCCAACCGCGCGGTTGGCTATGGTCTGGCGGGGCTGCGGATCGATGGGAACGACGCACTGGCTGTCTATGCCGCGACGCAATGGGCAGCAGAACGCGCCCGGAGCAACAAAGGCCCGACACTGATCGAGCATTTCACCTATCGCGCAGAGGGGCACTCAACCTCTGACGATCCAACCGCCTATCGCAGTGCGCAGGAACGAGAGGAATGGCCGCTGGGCGATCCGGTCAATCGCCTGAAGAAGCATTTGATTGCGCTGGGCGAATGGTCGGAAGAACAGCACGCCAAAATGGACGAAGAGTGTGCTCAGCAAGTGAAGGCTGCGACCAAGGAAGCTGAAAAGAACGGCATTCTGGGTCACGGACTGCATCATCCGTTCCGGACGATGTTCCAGGATGTGTATGAAGATCTTCCTTGGCATCTCGAAGAGCAAGCCAAGCAAGCGAAGCGCGAACGTGAGATCAAGTGGCCCGGAGAGGAGCCCTGGTCATGAGCGGTACGAAAACCAAAGCGACCGGTGCGCCTGAGACTGGCAGCGGCGAGACAACCGAACGTCGTCTCAATATGATCGAGGCGATCAACGACGCACTCGACATCATGTTGCAGCGTGATGATGACGTGATCGTGATGGGCGAGGACGTCGGCTATTTCGGCGGCGTGTTCCGTTGCACGGCGGGGCTTCAGCAAAAACACGGCAGAACCCGGGTGTTTGACACGCCAATTTCCGAATGCGGCATCATTGGTGTCGCAGTGGGAATGGGGGCGTATGGCTTACGACCGGTGCCAGAAATCCAGTTTGCCGATTACATTTATCCCGGCCTCGATCAGCTGATCAGCGAAGCGGCGCGTCTGCGCTATCGCTCGGCGACCGAATACATCGCTCCCATGACAGTCCGTTCACCCTTTGGCGGCGGTATTTTTGGCGGCCAAACGCACAGCCAAAGCCCAGAAGCGATCTTTACGCATGTCGCCGGCCTAAAAACAGTCATTCCCGCCACACCATACGACGCAAAGGGGCTGCTCATTTCGTCGATTGAGGACAATGATCCGGTTATCTTCTTTGAACCGAAACGGATCTATAACGGCCCCTTCAGCGGGTACTATGACAAGCCGGTGAAGGCTTGGAAGACCCACCCGGACAGCGTCGTGCCAGAGGGGTATTACAAAATCCCATTGGGCAAGGCGCGGCACGTAACCGAAGGTGACCAGCTGACTGTTCTGACTTACGGCACAATGGTGCATGTGGCCGAGGCGGTGTGCGCTGACAAAGGCGTGGATGCAGAGATCCTAGACCTGCGTACGCTCGTGCCGCTCGATATCGAAGCGATTGAGAAGTCCGTCGAGAAAACCGGCCGCTGCATGATTGTGCATGAGGCGACCCGCACATCGGGCTTTGGTGCGGAGCTTTCCGCTTTGGTCACCGAACGCTGCTTCTATCACCTCGAAGCGCCAGTCGAACGGGTGACTGGATTTGACACACCCTATCCGCATAGCCTCGAATGGGCCTATTTCCCCGGTCCCGTTCGGATCGGCGATGCCATCGACAATCTGCTCAAGGACTAAGCACTATGGCAAAGTTCACATTCAATATGCCTGATGTTGGCGAAGGCGTGGCCGAGGCAGAAATTGTCGAATGGCACGTAAAAGTCGGCGACACCGTCAGCGAGGACCAGCATTTGGTCGATGTGATGACGGACAAGGCGACAGTCGACATTGAAAGCCCTGTTGATGGCAAAGTGGTCGAGGTCGCAGGCGACGTCGGCGAAGAGATCGCGGTGGGGGCAATGCTGCTGGTGATTGAGACTGAAGGAGAGGATACTCCGGAGCCTCCGGCCACTAAGTCTGACGAAGCTCCTGCTCAAGCCAAGACGAGTCTCGAACCAGAGGCGACAGTGCCTGCTCCTGTAGAGAAAGCGGTGCCAGAGCCAGAGGCTGCGCCCGAGCCAATGCCGGACTCAGCAACCAATTCCACAGCGAAAGTTCTTGCTACGCCAGCCGTTCGCAAGCGTGCCAAGGATCTCGGCATTGATTTGGCGGAGGTCAGCCCGGCTGCCGATGGTCGCATTCGTCACGCGGATCTGGACGCATTCCTTAGCTACAACGCGGGCAGCGGTTTTGCAGCCGCGGGCGCTTCGCGCGCCGATGAACCGATCAAAGTTATCGGCCTGCGCAAACGCATCGCGCAAAACATGTCGGCGGCCAAGCGCAACATCCCGCACTTCACCTATGTCGAAGAATGCGATGTGACGGAGCTGGAGAGGCTACGCGTGCAGTTGAACGAAGCGCGCGGCAACAAGCCGAAGCTGACCATGCTGCCACTGTTGATCACCGCGATTTGTCGCAAACTGCCAGACTATCCCATGATCAATGCACGCTATGATGACGAAGGCGGCGTGGTGACACGCCACGGTTCTGTGCATCTGGGCATGGCCACGCAGACCGATCAAGGGCTGATGGTGCCGGTGATCCGCAATGCTCAGTCAAAGAACTTGTGGCAGCTGGCAGGCGATATTACGCGTCTGGCCAATGCCGCGCGTGATGGCACGGCAAAGTCGGAAGAATTGTCTGGTTCTACGCTGACTGTCACGTCCCTCGGCCCATTGGGCGGCGTGGCTACGACTCCGGTTATCAACCGTCCAGAAGTTGCGATTATCGGGCCGAACCGCATTATCGAGCGGCCGATGTATGTGCCTGACGGGCAAGGCGGCGAACGCATAGAGAAACGCAAGCTGATGAATATCTCAATCAGTTGCGATCACCGCGTTGTCGACGGTTTCGACGCGGCGAGTTTTGTTCAGGAATTAAAGAAGCTGATCGAACAGCCGGTGCGCTTGCTCGCAGAATAGGCCTTCAGCGGACAATCGCGCTGTATGTCAGGCGGCCTTCGCCTTGGCCTGCGCGCCAACGAAGATGGGTTACGCGCTGCGGACGCATGCCTTTAAACCGCGTCCACGAATTGCCACCATCGGTTGAGACAATCACTTGATCGCTGCTGGTTGATTCCAGCGTGAGTGCAGGGGGCACTTTGCTGGTCATCACAAATGGCCCATCGGCGGGCGCATCCCATTTCAAGATCGTGACAACCCGGTCGCCGCGGCGCAGCTCTGCGGCTTGCTCCACGATGCGAATCTGGCTGTCCTGCCGCTCAACAAACACACTGCTTTCCAGTGCGACGTCTTGGGCGTGCAGGGGCCCGCTGAACATTGTCAGCATGGCCAAACAAGATAACAAACGGCGCATAATTCCCCCAGTTGATGACCTGTGTGGTCGTGGGGAGGAGCAATGACGCCAAAGCCCTCAAATATGGTTAACACCAGCCTTAGAATTTCGCGCAAGACGGCGTTTGCACAGACAAATTTGCAGCAAATCGCAATGAGAGCATAAGTCGTATTGACAGGGTGCAATCGCTGGCTTAGTGGCCCTGCTTCCCAAGCGGTGCAAACCCAATTATGCGGGTGTAGCTCAGTTGGTTAGAGCGCCGGCCTGTCACGCCGGAGGTCGCGAGTTCAAGTCTCGTCACTCGCGCCACTTGGGAAGTTTTCAAAATACTTGGATTGATGCACGCTCTAGCAATTGTCTTGCGGAGAACTGGTCTTGCGTGTCGCCCAATCAATCGCATTGCTCAGCAGCTTGCGGTTCTGCGGAACATCATAGGCCTTGAAGCTGTGTCCTATGGCCGAATAGAAAAATCTCCCTTTCCCAGAACAGCGTAGCCAAGCAATCGGGTGGCCCTTTGGCCCTCCGCCCATGCGCAAGTCTTTCACATCGCCATAAACATCATTGCGCGGTGAATAGCTGTCTTCGTCAATGCCGATCAGAATTCGCGCGTCGCCAATCTTGCTGGCATCGTCAAAACTGTACCATTCCTCTGTCTGCTGCCATTCAGAGGGCAGGCCAGCCATAACCGGGTGATCGGGCGAGAGGTTCACCAATCGCGCCTCCTGAAATTGAGGGGCGGCAGGGTGGCCAATAAATTCCGGGCCGATCATATCATTGTCATACCACGGCCAATCTGTGTGCGATGCGTCGCCTGACCCATGCACGGCGATGAGGCCGCCACCGGCTTCCACCCACTGCTGCAGTGCGCCTTCTTGCTCTGGGGATAGAGTGTCACCCGTAGCGTTGTTGAAGATCACGAGTGAAAAACGCGCCAACTGCTCTGGATTGAACACCGCACCGTTGACAGTGGTGAACAGGCCCATTGAGCGCTCCGTCGCCATTTCGGCGAAAAAGCGGTCCGCGCCTGCAATCCCCTCATCGTGACGGAAGCTGCGAGTTTTCGAGAAAACCAGCATGGCCGGTTGGGTCATGTATTCCTTAATATGGGGTGGCCTCGTGTCGTGATCGGCTGCTTTATTCGACGCGTCAGTTGCAGCAACCGAAACTGCGTCCGCCGCGCCAAGCGACTGAGGTGAGGGAGCGCAAGCCGATAGAGCGAGCAGGCCGATTAGCGTGAGGGCGATTGAGCTAGGTTTGATCATGGCATCAGCATAATCAGCAATGGCAACCTGCCAAAGTGTTTTATCGAAGAGCTATTCGTCAGGCTCAACTTCGGGGGCGCTCCATTTGCCCGTTTCCATCCAGATCAGGAAACGTTTGAGCGGCAGCAACCAGATCAGGCCCAGCACCAAATAGATAACCGTCTGTACCCAAGTGGGCCAATCGCCGATCATACTGGGCAGATACCGCGCGATGATCACTGAATAAACGATCAGGACGCTGAAAAGCCCGATAATGCCAATCGGAATTC
>CAKZSF010000271.1 GCA_937920575.1 uncultured Sphingomonadaceae bacterium
ATCCGTCTTGCGTACCCTTGTAGCATGCTCGACAGATCGGCGGAGAAAATCAACCCTGCTGCTTGGATTAGCCTTTCGCTGGATCCTTTGGCGGTTCGACCACACGAACATGCACGTCTCGCAGAGCCGCATTGTCAGGCCTGCTCGGCGCGCCCATCATCAGGTCTTCGCCCTTCTGGTTCATTGGGAAAGCAATCACTTCACGGATCGCCTCTTCGCCAGCGAGCAGCATTACGATGCGGTCAATGCCCGGCGCAGATCCGCCGTGCGGCGGTGCGCCCAACTTGAACGCCTCGATCATGCCAGAGAATTCGCGATCGACCGTTGCCTTGTCATATCCGGCAAGCTCAAACGCCTTGTACATGATGTCAGGGCGATGGTTACGGATCGCGCCAGAGGACAGTTCATAGCCGTTGCAGACAATGTCATATTGCCACGCAAGAATATCGAGCGGGTCTTTGGTTTCCAGCGCTGCCATCTCGCCTTGTGGCATGGAGAACGGGTTGTGGCTGAAATCGACCTTTTTCGCGTCCTCGTCATATTCGAACATCGGGAAGTCAACGATCCAGCAGAATTTGAAGCAACCTTGCTCGATCAGTTCCAACTGCTCTGCAACCTGCGTGCGCGCCGCGCCAGCCAGTTTGGCAGCGTCCTTTTCCTTGCCCGCAGCGAAGAACAGACCGTCATCGTCGCCAAGACCCAGATCTGCATAGAGCTCCACCATGCGGTCTGGCCCGTGGTTCTTGGCAATCGGCCCACCAAATTCACCGCCCTTGCGAGTAACATATCCGAGTCCTGCGAAGCCTTCGCTGCGTGCCCAATTGTTCATATCATCGAAGAACTTGCGGCTTTTCTCATTGGTTTTCGGCGCAGGCACGACGCGGACGACACCGCCACCGCCCACGATTTTCTCAAACAGGCCAAAGCCGGATTTCTCGAAATGGCTGGTCACATCGCTGATGATCAGTGGATTGCGTAAATCAGGCTTGTCGGTGCCGTATTTCAGCATCGCTTCCTTGTACGGAATGCGCGGGAAATCGCCTGACTTGGTCACGCTCTTGCCGTCGGCAAACTCTTCAAACACGCCCGCCAAAACCGGCTCCAGCGTCTGGAAAACGTCTTCTTGCGTCACAAAGCTCATTTCGAAGTCGAGCTGGTAGAATTCCAAACTGCGGTCGGCCCGCAAATCTTCGTCGCGGAAACATGGTGCGATTTGGAAGTAGCGGTCAAAACCCGACACCATCAGCATTTGTTTGAACATCTGCGGCGCCTGCGGAAGCGCGTAGAATTTGCCTGCATGCATCCGGCTTGGCACGAGGAAATCGCGCGCGCCCTCAGGCGAAGAAGCCGTCAGGATCGGTGTTTGAAACTCGGTGAAGCCCTGTTCGATCATACGCTGCCTGATCGAGGTGATCACTTTGCTGCGCAGCATGATGTTGCGATGCATGGTTTCGCGTCGCAGATCGAGGAAGCGGTATTTGAGGCGGATATCCTCTGGGTATTCTTGCTCGCCCGCGACCGGCATCGGCAGCTCTTCCGCCGCGCTTTGGATCGTGATGTTCCGCGCAAACACTTCGATTGCGCCGGTTGGAAGATCAGCGTTCACTGTTTCGGGCGTGCGCGCCTTCACATCACCATCAATGGTCACAACCGATTCAGAACGCAGCCGTTCAAACACCTCTAGCGCTGGCGAATCTTCGTCCGCCACGATCTGCGTGATGCCGAAATGATCGCGCAAGTCGATGAACAGCACGCCGCCATGATCGCGCTTGCGATGAATCCAGCCCGAGAGACGGACAGTGTCGCCGACATTGTCTTTTGTCAGCTGTGCGCAGTTGTGGGTACGATAGGCGTGCATCTAAAAACTTTCCAATTTCGCGGCTATAGCGCTAGGGCGTTGATCGCCGGGGCCAGCTATGGCCGCTAGCGCGTTGGCGCGCTAACAGGCGATGGCTGTGACTTTGTCAAGCCATGGCTTATCAATGAGGGAATTTGAGGGGCTCTTAAGTTTTGAGCACCTCGCGGGCGGCGAGC
Organism: uncultured Sphingomonadaceae bacterium; assembly: GCA_937920575.1. Classification (GTDB taxonomy): domain Bacteria; phylum Pseudomonadota; class Alphaproteobacteria; order Sphingomonadales; family Sphingomonadaceae; genus CAKZSF01. The sequence continues at coordinate 2,035 of CAKZSF010000271.1, forward strand.
CGTCCAAACACAGAAAAAGAACACATGAAAATACATGATCTGATTACCAAAACCGACGATCTCGCCGCCTTGTGCGAGCGATTGTCTAAGTCCGAATTCGTCACCATCGACACCGAATTCATGCGGGAAAACACCTATTGGCCGGAACTCTGCTTGGTGCAGATCGCCAATGAGGAAGAGGCCGCCGCGATTGATCCGCTGGCCGATGGCATTGATCTCAAACCTCTGCTTGATCTGATGTGCGAGAATGATGACATTCTCAAAGTCTTCCATGCGGGCGGACAGGATGTCGAGATTATCGTCAATCTGACCGGGAAGACGCCCTTCCCCATCTTCGACACACAAATCGCAATGATGGCGATCAGCCAGTCGGAACAAATCGGCTATGCCAATTTGGTTGAAAGCTGGCTCGGCATCACGGTCGACAAAGGCGCGCGCTTCACCGACTGGAGCCGACGTCCGCTAACTGATCGCCAGATCGAATATGCGATTGGCGATGTCACTCATCTGTCCAAGATTTTCCCGATGATGCTGGAAAAGCTGGTCAAGACAGGACGCGGGGCTTGGCTAAACGCCGAAATGGAGAAGCTGGCTGATCCGTCCAATTACAAGGTCGAGCCATCGCGAGCTTGGCGTCGGATTCGGCCGCCCAGCCGGAACGCCCAAGTGCTGGGACGGTTGAAAGACCTGGCCGCGTGGCGCGAGGCAGAAGCGCAAGACAAGAATATTCCGCGTGGACGGATCGTACGCGATGAAACTCTCGCGGATCTGGCCAGCCATCCACCCAAGAAGCAGGCCGATCTTGCCAAGGTGCGCGGCCTTTCTGGTGCGTGGAAAGAGAACGAAATCGGCAAACGCCTGATGAAGACCATCAAGAATGCCGAACCTCTGCCGAGCGAAGAAATGCCCAAACGCAAGCAAGGCGTACCCCTCGGTAAGGAAGGCGCGCTGGTCGCCGATCTCCTAAAGCTGCTGCTAAAAATTCGCGCGCGCGAAATCGAAATCGCCTCACGCCTGCTCACCAAAAGTGACGAATTGGAAGCGCTCGCTGCCGGTGTTCGCGATCTGCCGATCCTGGAAGGCTGGCGCTATGAGATATTTGGCAAAGACGCGCTGGAACTGGTCGAAGGCAAAACTGCCTTTGCCGTAAAAGACGGCAAGCTCGCCATGACCCATGTCGATGACATGGCCGAACACATGAATGGCGGAACAGAGGGCGAAGCTGCTAAGACCACCGATCAAACTGAGGAAGCGCAAGCCACCGAATGAGCACGTACCTGCCCACAATCAAGCAGCTGCAATATCTGGTTGCGCTGCATGAGCATGGGCATTTCGGGCGCGCAGCGGATGCGAGCTTTGTCTCGCAATCCACCCTTTCGGCGGGAATTCGCGAATTGGAATCGCTCCTTGGTGTAACGCTGGTTGAACGCAGCCGACGCGTGGTGCGCTTTACGCCATTGGGTAATCAGGTTGTGCAAAAGGCTCATCGGTTGCTGCGCGAGGCGGAGGAGCTTTCCGACCTTGTGCAATCGGCAGGCAAACCGCTGGCGGGCGAAGTTCGGATGAGTGTCATTCCCACCATCGCCCCTTTTATGCTGCCGCGCATCCTGCCGCGCCTGCGCAAGGAACGCCCACAGTTGAAACTGTTCCTGCGCGAAGAAACCAGCACCGATGCGCTGGAATCGCTCAATCACGGGCGCGCGGACTGCGTGTTGCTGGCGCTTCCCTTCGAAACAGGCGATGTAGAAAAAGAGATCATCGCGCAGGATGGGTTGTTCGTGGCTATGCCGGAAAATGACCCTCGCGACCCTCCGGCCGAAATCTCCCCTGCAATGATTGATGAAGGACGCTTGCTGCTGCTTGAGGACGGGCATTGTCTGAAAGACCACGCCTTGTCGGCCTGCAACCGTCCGGAAATGCGCGCTTCTGCCGCCATGATTGGCACCAGCCTGCACACGCTGGTGCAAATGGTCGACAATGGTTTGGGCGTGACAATGCTGCCCGAAATGGCCGTCAATGGCGGTATTCTGGAGGGCACGAAGGTTGTCGCAAGGCCGCTGAAAGCCCCCCATGCCTTGCGTGATATCGCTCTAATCTGGCGCAAGAATTCTCCTCGCAGCGAGGAATTCCGGTTGCTCGCTGAAGAACTACGCTCTGGCTAGGACGTTACGGAATACGCACGATTTCCAATCGGCAGGCCGGATGGTCTTCACGAAATATTGGTAAATATCCACATAAGGGTATTCGCCTAATATTTTGGAGAAATGGGTCATGCGCTCCTTTAACCGTTTGGAGACCGATCAGTCAGTTCAGTGTGTGGTGGGCGACTTGTCGTTTGAAGCACAGCTGTACAACCTGTCATGCGGCGGATGCATGTTGGAACTCGGCGATGTGGAAATCAGCGAAGGCGCTGTCATCGAAGTCACGCTCAAAACGGGCACAACATTGCCTGGCAAGATCGTGTGGCGAGTGGATCAAAACACGGGCATCAAATTCGATCACCATCTGCACCAGAAAGTGGTCGAGGCTTGCGGTCAATTTGACGCTGAGCAGACGTTCGACCGTGATGACAGGCGCGACCGATTTGGATTGCCCCTTATGGCGAAACAGATTGGCGGCCCCGACTTAATCCAGCCAGTCGATCAATCCATGTGCTTCACGCCTGCGCGCAAATAATCCCAGCCGGTAATCAAGGTCAGAATGGCAGCGCCCCATAGGCTGCCAAGCCCGACCAGATGGATCCATTGGTCAGCCATCGTCCCGCAACTATCGGCGAGCGAAACGCAAGGCGGGCCATGAACAGCGCCCCCTCCGATCAATGCACCGAGCGCGATCAATTGAAGTGTCGTTTTCCATTTGGCGAGTTTTGTGACTGGGACGCTGACCTGAATGCCCGCCAAAAATTCGCGGAGTCCGGAAACAGCGATCTCGCGCACAAGAATGATCAACCCAGCAATAACATGCGCGTCCCCGACATAAGGGCCCCGCAAATAGCCCTGCGCGGTCAGCACCAGAATGACCGCGGCGACCATGATTTTGTCAGCAATCGGGTCGAGAAAGATACCCATCTTGGACACGGTCCCGCTAGACCGCGCGAGATAGCCATCAAAATAATCCGTGATGCCCATCAGGCAGTAGAGCACGAAGGCCAGCCAATATCCGGTCTTCCATTCCGGCCACCACAACAGGAATGCTAGCAGCGGCACTGCGAAAATCCGGGACAGGGTCAATATGTTAGGCAATGTCAGCACGCAAACCCCCTAGCGCGTCTTTGATTGCCAAAAAAGCTCTCGCATTGGACTTGTCCGCCAAGTTTGTTGCTATAGAGTAGGTCAAGCGACTTCATCGGGACAGCTGCGCGCAGACATTTTCATGGCAACGACGACAAACCTATTACGCCAACGGCGTTTCTTGCCGCTGTTCGTCACACAGCTGTTCAACGCGTTCAACGACAATTTGTACAAGACCACCATGGTGCTGTTCGTCGTTTACGCGGTTTACAATGATGAAAGCACGGAAGCCTCTTTCAGTGCCTTGGCGTCGGCCCTTTTCATCATCCCGTTTTTTCTGCTTTCTGCATTGGCTGGTCAGCTCGCTGATATGCGGGACAAGGCGAAGATCATTCGCACCGTAAAGGCATGCGAAATCGGCCTGATGATCATTGGCGCAACGGGCTTGTATTTCGCCTATAATGGGATTTTGGTGCACAGTGTAGCGATCCCGTTACTTCTGCTTGCGCTACTCCTGACCGGGATTCAGTCCACATTTCTGGGGCCCATCAAATACGCTATTCTGCCGCAGCACCTTAAGAAAGAGGAAGTGCTCGCTGGCACGGGCTTGGTAGAGGCAGGCACTTATGTCGCCATCTTGGGTGGGACTATCCTCGCCGGCCCACTGGCAGTGGACTATACCGGTTGGGCCGCAATCGGGATCATTATCACCGCTTGCATCGGCTATCTTGTCAGCCGACAAATTCCGGCCGCCCCTCCGATGGGCGAGGTCGAGAAACTCGACTGGAATATCTTGCGGGCGTCGTTCAATCTAATCCGCGATACAATGCATATCCGGGATGTGTTTTACGCCATTCTCGCGATCAGCTTCTTCTGGACGATTGGCGCGGTGCTGTTCATCCAATTCCCTCCTCTCGCCAAGAATACGATCATGGCCAGCCCAGAGGTCGCCAGCCTGTTTTTGGTGGTGTTCTCAATTGGCGTTGCGATCGGTTCTGTGGCGGTCAACGCGCTTCTGAAAGGCAAAGTATCCGCGCGCTACTCACCTGTTTCAGTGTTGTTTATGGGCGGGTTTGTTGTTGCGTTTTATCTGGTTTGCAAGGCGTGGCAAACCGATTTGCCTACCGAATTGCTGAACATTGGCGAGTTTTTAGCCTGGCCGATGGCCACTGCCATGCTGCTATGCCTGCTTGGCATTTCAGTGGCGGGCGGGATGTTTGTTGTACCGCTTTATGCGTTCCTGACCACGCGCGTTGCGCCTGAAAAGGCATCGCGCACGATTGCGGCTAACAATATCGTGAACTCAGGCGCAATGGTGGCAGGCTCATTGGTCGCTATGGGTATGAGCGCCGCAGGAATTCCGATTGCAGAGCAGGTGTTGCTGTGCGCAGCAATGTGCCTTGTCTCAGCCTGGTTGGGCTGGAAGCTGTACTCGGTCGAACGCGAACTGGCCGCGCAGGCCTAGTTCCAACGTTCCGTCGATCACGTGATAAAGATCGCCACCGCCATGAAGCAGGCGCAATAGGCAAACAGAAAATCGCGCCAGTCCTGATTTGTCATTCGCCAAGGCGAACGCGCTGGAACAGGCAGCGTGCCCTTCCGAACATGTGGGGGAAGGCTCGCCAGAAATGGGTGGCGTGCGGTTTCGTCGGTTGCGACCAGTGAACGTCTCATGCAAATGATCTAGCTGAGCCAGACCGGCTGAGCGCTCCCGTTAACCGCGTTGTGCAGCCCGCGTTACAAGATGAGACAGTTTACTCGATTTTAACCGTGTTTTTCGCGCTCGCCGCTGGCTCAGCCCGCCTCTGACATGGCGATAACCTTGTCCCATTCATTGGGACGCACTTCAGCGACGGACAGCCGTGACAGCTTAACCAGCTCCATTTCAGCCAGGCTTGGCTCTGCTTTAATCTGTTTAAGCGTCACCGGCGTGTCGAATTTGCGAACCGGTTTGAATTTCACAGCAGCCCATTTTCCTGTCTCGTCAGTCGGATCGAGAATGTCGGCCACGGAGACTTCGCAAATGCCAACGACTTCCAGCCCCTCACGCGAGTGATAGAAAAACGCCTGATCCCCGACTTGCATGGCTTTGAGATTGTTCTTTGCGCGATGGTTGCGGACCCCGTCCCAAACCTCTTCCTGATCCCGCACCAGATCGTCCCAGCTATACTTAAAGGGTTCAGATTTCACGAGCCAATACCGCTTCGCCACAGTTCAATCTCCGTTGGATCAAATGAAAATTCTGCACCGCCCTAGCGAGGAAGTCTGGTCGAGCAAAGCGGTTAACCGGAATTTAGGCGTCCGGCGTTAGCACGTTACTCGGGCTGACTTGTTTCTGCAGCTTGCAACAGGGAATTTCGAGTGCACACGGCAAAAGAAGGCGCAAAGGCACGCCCACGCTCGTTCCGCGCGGAACGGGACTTTGTCGCATTGGGAATAGCCATTGCGGCAATCCTGATGTTCGTTTCGACCGGCGCAAAAGTGCTACCCACAGCCTTCACCTCGCTGATGGGTCTGTCGACCGCTCCCGATCCGTGGCTCACCAACGCGCTGATACTGAATGTGGCGCTGCTTATTTTTGGTTGGCGCCGCTATCGCGACTTGCAAGAAGAAATCGCCCACCGCCGCCGCGCAGAAGAGCGTGCGCGCGAGCTAGCGGAGACTGATCCTCTGACAGGATGCATGAACCGACGCAGCCTAATTCCGGAGGCCGCCGAAAAGTTTGACACAGGCTGTCATCACATTGCGGCATTCGTGATCGACCTCGACAACTTTAAACAGGTCAATGATTCACACGGCCACCGCGCGGGTGATCAGGCTCTCAAGGCTTCAGTTGATCGGATCAAAAGAGTGTTGCCCGACGACGCCATTCTGGCGCGACTGGGTGGCGACGAATTTGCCTGTATCGTTCCCTGCGATACCAGCAATGTTTTGCAAATGGATGCAATCGCGGATTCGCTGATTGAGACAATCCGTCGCCCGTTTGACATTGAAAATGCGACTATCATGACAACCGCTTCTGTCGGAATCGCAACGCTCGCGCGCGATACCGTGCACAAAGATGCCTATAAGAGCATCGACCAACTGTTACACCGGGCTGATATCGCGATGTATCACGCCAAGCGCCAAGGCAAGAACCGGCACGCATGGTTTGAAGCCACAATGGAAAGCGAGCTGCAGTCGCGGTCGCGCCTCGAATCGGCTATCCGTGAAGGCATCGAACGCAGTGAATTCATTCCATTCTATCAGCAGCAAATCGATCTGGAGACCGGTGAGTTAACTGGTTTTGAAATGTTGGCCCGCTGGCAATCCAAAGAGCTGGGGCTCGTTTCGCCTGATGTCTTCATCCCCATCGCCGAGGACATCGGCCTGATCAGCGACTTGTCAGAGCTGTTGATCGCCAAAGCTTTTGATGACGCGAAGGAATGGCATGAGAAGCTGTCGCTCTCGGTCAATATCTCGCCGGTTCAACTGCGCGATCCTTGGTTTGCGCAGAAATTGCTGCGCTTGCTGATGGAGAAGAACTTTCCAGCGCAACGACTGGACGTTGAGATTACCGAAAGCTGCCTCCACGAAAACCTTGCCGCTGTTCAAACCATCGTCGGGAGCTTGCGCAACCAAGGCGTAAAAATCAGTCTAGACGATTTCGGCACAGGCTATGCCAGCCTGGCTCAGTTGCGCGCGCTTCCATTTGACCAGATCAAGATTGATCGCAGCTTTGTCGCTGGCCTGGAGAACACCGAAGAGGATGAAAAACTAGTCGAAGCGATCATTTCGCTCGGCAAAAGTCTCAACATGCCCGTCACCGCAGAGGGGATCGAGAACGAAGGCATTCTTGCTGCATTGCGGCGCATGGGCAAGCTGAAGGGACAGGGCTTCCTATACGGCAAGCCCATCGATTCAGCGAAGACGCGCAAGTTCCTCGAAGACGCAAATTTGCTGGTGCAATCAAACGCCAAGAGCGATTTCAGCAAGCCCGCTGCGCAAGAAGTCGAAGTCGACCTTTCGGAAGCGGCGATCGCACCAATTCGCAAGACTGGCTGACCCACGCCACAATGCGCCTTTCCACCTATTCGCTGGACGTAGGCGACCGCGCATCATAAATGGCAGCGTATGACGCGACAGCCATTCGTCAAGATGCATGGATTGGGTAATGACTTCATCGTGCTGGATGCGCGAGAGACAGCCCTGCCCCGCGAATTGACGTCTGAAACTGTGCGCGCGTTGGCAGATCGAAAAACCGGCATTGGGTGCGACCAGTTTATCGTCTTGGAACCTTCTCGCGATGCTGATCTGACCATGCGAATATTCAACGCAGATGGCGGCGAAGTGGAGGCGTGCGGCAACGCCTCGCGCGCGGTTGCAGTGTTGCTTGGCGAACAGGCAAGCGTCGCGACCAACGGCGGCACAATCGAATTGATGCCGACGGAGCGCGGCGCGAGCGTTGATATGGGCGCACCGCGTTTCGGGTGGGAGGACATTCCACTCGACTATTCGATGGATACGACCGCGATGCCCGTTTCGTGGGAGCCGTTAATCGACCCTGCAGCGGTGAATGTTGGCAATCCGCATGTGGTCTTCTTTGTACGCGATTCCGAAGCAGTTGATCTGTCGACTCTTGGCCCAGTG
>CAKZSF010000272.1 GCA_937920575.1 uncultured Sphingomonadaceae bacterium
CGCGACATTCATCATCTTGAAGTAGTCGCCTTGCTGCGTCGCCAGATCGGGCAGCAGATCAGTGGCGCGATCGATAGTGACCCCAGCGGCAGAAAGCTCTGCGATCGCGCTCTCAATCGGCCCGCTGACCGATCCATCAACTGGTGCATCGGGGTATTCCAGCACTGCCAGAATTCGGCAATCTTTCAGCTTTTTCTCAGTGCATTGCAGCGGAATGTTGGCGGTGAGTTGCAGCAGCAAATCACTGTCTTCGCCATGTCGCGCCAATGGCCCAGCCACTGACAGCACGCCATCATGCGCATCAACGCCCGCCATTTGCGGATGGTCGTGCCCTTGCTTGCTGACCAGACCCCAGCTGGTCTTGTGGCCCCAAACGCCGCAGAAATGCGCCGGTACCCGCACCGATCCGCCGATGTCCGTGCCGTATTCAATCGGCACCATGCCACTCGCCACAGCTGCAGCTGATCCGCCCGACGAACCACCTGCGCTGCGCGAAGTGTCATGCGGGTTGTTGGTGCGGCCATAGACCGGATTGTTCGATTGCCAGTCTGTCAGGTCAGGCGGAATGTTGGTCTTGCCCAGAAATATCGCCCCAGCCGCCTTCAACTGACGCACGATTTTGCTGTCCGCTGTAGAGACATTGTTCGCAAATTCTTCCTTGCCCCAGCACGATGCGAGGCCTTCGATGGCGAAGCTTTCCTTGATCGTCATGGGCACGCCGAACAGTGGCTGGCCGTCCATAATATCGAGCCCGTCCATCGCCTTCGCGCGGTCGCGCGCACAGTCGAAATCGCGCACCACCACCGCGTTGATCGCCGGATCCAACTGTTCAATGCGGGCAATCGCGGCATCAACCGCCTCCAATGGCGAGATAGTGCCATTGGCAATCTGCGATGCAATTTGAACCGCGCCAGGTTCCTCGGTCAATGTCGGATAGGCCATGGTGTGTTCCCCTCGATTTGCAATTTGCCGAGCTTGGGGCAGGGCGCAAGTCTATTCTTGCGCAAACAGGTTCTCTGGCTGAGCCATGGCCTTGATCTCCAACGCATTCCCACTGGGGTCGCGGAAGAACATTGTCGCCTGTTCGCCCACTTCCCCGGCAAAACGCACTGTCGGTTCGATCACGAATTCAACGCCCGCGGTCGTCAGGCGCTCTGCCATAGCGCGCCAATCATCCATGCTGAGCACCAGCCCGAAATGCGGCACCGGCACGTCGTGTTGATCAACCGGATTGCTCGTGGCGTCGCCGGCCTTGTCAGACAGATGCGCAACGATCTGATGCCCATGGAAGTTGAAGTCGACCCAATGGTCTGAATGGCGCCCCTCAGGGCAACCAAGCACGTCGCCATAGAATTCTCTTGCTGCGACGAGATCATGGACTGGAAAGGCGAGGTGGAACGGTGAGAGGTTGTTCATTGTGTTCTCCAACGAATGCCCAACGCAAGAGCGAGGCCGATAATGGGTGACGCACCATAGCCGATCAGAATGCTTGGGTAACTGGACATGAGCGCGACCAACGAAAATCCGGCGAATGTCCCGGCCAAGGCGGCTTTAACTGCAAGTGGTTGTGCGGTGTTGCGTAGGATCAGGAAGAAGCTCGCCAGCAGGCTAAGAAACAGGGCGAAAGCGAGCAACGGGCTGGTCAGGATCAGCTCCGCCAACACCCGCTCGACGAAGGGTTGGGGCGGGAGCACCGCGCGCAAATGGGCGTAGAGCGCGGCGAGGAATGCGGCCATTGCCACCACGCCGGGCTTCCAGTCAGGCTTGGCGAAATAGAGTCCGATGCTGAGGCCAGTGATTGCGAACAATGCGCCCGCGTCAGGCTGGACCATTGCCAGAAACACGGCGCTGAGGAGCCATACAGGTGTGTAATCCCGATCAAGCACCGCCGCACCCGCGAGCAGCGGCACCGCCAGCGCGCCGGAGTGCAGTTGGAACGGGCCGAGCGGTATCCAGCGCGCGACGCCTTCGATGTTCGGACCTGTCGCGAGCGGCAAGGCCAACAAAAGGATCGCCAGTGCCCCGACGATACGGACTGATCGCAAGTTTGAGAGCCTCGGCCCGACCACTATCCAGACGAGGCCAAGAGCGAGCGCTCCGCCGTTGATCAGCAGATGCGATTGCGGCGCCCCATAGGCGAAGAGATACCCCAAGCCCGCCAACACGGGCAGAGCGAGGGCCAGCAGCGATGGCAAAATCTCAAATCGCTGCGGCGCTCCTTCGCTCATCGATCAGATATGGATCGGCTTGCCTTGAATGCCCATCGCCGCTTCTTTCATGGCTTCGGCATGGGTTGGGTGTGCGTGACAGGTGTAGGCGATGTCTTCTGACGTCGCGCCGAACTCCATCGCGATGCCTGCTTCGGCGATCATCGTGCCCGCAACGCTGGCAATCGCCCACACGCCCAGCACGCGGTCGGTTTCCGCATCCGCAATAACTTTCACAAAACCGTCCGGTTCGTGGTTGGTCTTCGCACGGCTGTTGGCCGCCATTGGGAACTTGCTGACCTTGACCTTGGACTTGTCGCCGCCTGCCTTCTCGATAGCCTCCTCTGTCGTCAGACCAACGCCTGCGATTTCGGGCAGGGTGTAGACGACGCTGGGGATTACATCGTGGTTCACGATGCCGGTCTCGCCTGCGATGTTTTCGGCCACTGCAATACCTTCATCCTCAGCCTTGTGCGCCAACATCGGGCCGGGCACGCAGTCTCCAATGGCCCAGACATTGTCGACCTTTGTGCGGAAATCGTGGTCGATCTCGATCTGGCCGCGCTGGTTGGTTTCCAGCCCAATCGCGTCGAGACCAAGCCCGTCCGTGTTGGGACGCCGTCCGATGGATACGAGCACGCAATCGGCTTCCATTACCTCTTCGTCACCACCGGCGGCTGGTTCCAGCGTAAGATGCGCCTTCTTGCCTTTCACCGTCACGCCGGTGACTTTGGTGGAGAGCTTGAACGTGATGCCTTGCTTCTTGAAAATCTTGTTCGATTCCTTGCGCACATCGCCGTCCATGCCGGGCAGGATCTGGTCGAGGAATTCGACACAGGTCACATCCGCGCCCAGACGGTTCCAGACCGAGCCAAGCTCCAGCCCGATAACACCGCCGCCGATCACGACCATGGTCTTGGGCACTTTGGGCAGTTCCAGCGCGCCTGTGCTGTCGACCACCACACCTTTCGCGTTGTCGACCTCGACACCGGGCAGCGGTGTGACGGAAGAGCCGGTCGCGATCACGATATCTTTGGCCGTGACGGTTTCGTCACCGACTTTGACTGTGTGCGCATCCTGAAACGTGGCGTAGCCCTTCTTCCAGTCGACCTTGTTCTTTTTGAACAGGAACTCGATGCCCTTGGTTAGACCATCGACCGCGTCGAGCCGCTGCCCGTGCATTTTCTCAAGATTAAGCTTCGGCTTCACCTCGATACCCATGCTTTCCATCGCGCCATTGGCAGCCGCGTCAAAATATTCGCTGGCGTGGAGCATCGCCTTTGACGGGATACAACCGACATTGAGGCAAGTTCCGCCCAGCGTGTCGCGGCCCTCAGCACAGGCCACTTTCAGGCCCAGCTGTGCCGCGCGGATGGCGGCAACATAGCCACCTGGGCCGGCGCCGATTACCAGAACATCGTAGTCGTAATTGTGATCAGCCATGTGTTTTTCCTGCGGCTTATTTCTCTTCAATCGAATCGTAGAAGCCTGCCCAATCGCCTACTTCTGGGTATTGCTTTTGATACTGGCGCCTGACGTCTCTGCCGAGCTCGGCATACCATCGATGCCAAGCAATTGCGTAGTCTTCGCCGTCACCCATTCTCCAGCCAATCGAACCTCTTCCGATTTGAGGGTGAGACTTCCAAAACGGGAGCGGGAATCCCTGTCCGTCCAATTTCAGAGCCTCAAGCGGACCAAATTTTCTAGGATGCTTCGAAGCTTCCTCGATCTCTGCCCACATTTCCCTCTGCGTTTTACCCTTGTTGCTGGAGCGAAACCGGATGAGGTTCAACAATCTCCTCACAAATCAATCAAAATCCGGGTTGGATCTTCGATTGCTTCCTTGATAATTTTCAGCGCGGTCACAGCTTCGCGGCCATCGATCAGGCGGTGGTCATAGCTGAGCGCGATATACATCATCGGGCGCACCACGACTTCACCATTCACCACCACGGGGCGATCCTCGATCCGGTGCAGGCCGAGCACGGCGCTTTGCGGTGGGTTGATGATCGGGGTCGACATCAGTGAGCCGAACACGCCGCCATTGGAGATGGTGAAGGTGCCGCCGGACATGTCGTCCATCGTCAGCGTGCCGTCCTTGGCGCGCTTGCCAAAATCGGCAATATCGAGCTCGATCTGGGCAAAGCCCTTCTTGTCGCAATCGCGCACGACAGGAACAACCAGACCGTTGGGCGCGCTCACAGCGACCGAGATATCGACGTAATCGTGATAGACAATTTCCTCACCATCGATCTGCGCGTTGACCGAAGGCACGTCTTTCAACGCGAGCGTTGATGCCTTTGCAAAGAACGACATAAAGCCCAGCTTGATGCCGTGCTTCTTGGCGAACTGGTCTTTGTACTTCGTACGCGCTTCGATAACCGCAGTCATATCGACATCGTTGAACGTGGTGAGCAGCGCGGCTTCTTCCTGCGCGCCTTTCAAACGTTTCGCGATAGTCTGGCGCAGGCGTGTCATCCGCACGCGTTCGACATTGCGGCTGCCGGCTGGTGCGGCGGCCGGAGCGCTGTCGGCGGTGGGAGCGGATGCTGCGTCGCCAGAGCCCTTGGTCTTGGCTGCTTTCAGCACATCTTCCTTGGTAAGGCGGCCATCCTTGCCGGTGCCCTTGATCGTGGTCGGATCGACACCGTGTTCCAACACCGCGCGGCGCACCGCTGGCGACATAGTGACAGAGCTGTCGCCGGACGTGTCCTCTTTCGCCGCAGGGGCGGGCGCAGGCGATGGGCTGGGTGAGGGAGCGGGGGAAGATCCTTCCGCGCCTTCCTTGATCATCGCGATAACTGCGCCGACTTCGACTGTATCGCCGATGCCGACAGTGAATTCACCAATCACGCCGGCTACGGGTGAAGGCACATCGATCGCGACTTTGTCTGTCTCCAGACTCGCAATCGGCTCATCTGCTGCAACCGTATCGCCCGGCTGTTTCAGCCATTCGCCGACGGTTGCCTCTGTCACCGATTCACCCAGTGTGGGGACTTTTACTTCACTTGCCATTGTTTCGATCCTGGCTTGTTAAACTTATGAATTTCTTGACTATCAATCGGCCGAAAGGCCCAGTGCATCTGCGACCAGCGCGTCCTGCTGCTCGGCATGGCGGCTGGCAAAGCCGGTCGCCGGAGAGGCCGATGCATCGCGACCGGCATAGCGAGGGCGCATGCCCTTATGCCCAGCCGCGATCAGCGAGTTCTCGATATGCTCTTCAACGAAGAACCATGAGCCGCCATTCTTCGATTCCTCCTGACACCAGATGACATCTTTCAGGTTGGTCATCCGTTTCAGACGCTTGGCCAGTGGATTGCCGGGGAAGGGATAAAGCTGCTCGATGCGCACGATCGAGACGTCCTTCAACTCTTCCTCGTCGCGCTTTTGCATCAGGTCGTAGGCGACTTTGCCGCTGCACAGAACGAGGCGTTTGACCGTCTTGTCGTCAATATCCGCCAAGTCGGATTTGATCCGCATGAAATGGTGATCGCCCATGAACTCGCTTGCATCGCTCTTTGCCATAGGATGGCGCAGCAGCGATTTCGGCGTCATGATCACCAACGGCTTGCGGAAAGAACGCAACATCTGGCGGCGAAGCACGTGAAAGTAGTTCGCCGGAGTGGTGATGTTGCAGACCTGAATATTGTCGTTCGCGCACAATTGCAGGAAGCGTTCGAGCCGCGCCGAACTGTGCTCTGGCCCTTGGCCTTCATAGCCATGCGGCAACAGCAAAACGAGCCCATTGGCGCGCAACCATTTCGCCTCGCCGCTGGCGATGAACTGATCAATCATGATCTGCGCGCCATTGGCAAAGTCGCCAAATTGCGCTTCCCACATGGTCAGCGTTTTCGGATCGGCCATCGCAAAGCCATATTCGAAACCAAGCACGCCATATTCGGACAGCGGGCTGTCATAGACTTCGAATTTGCCATGCGGCAGCTGGCACAGCGGGATATATTTTTCTTCTGTCTGCTGGTCGATCCAGCAGGCGTGGCGCTGGCTGAACGTGCCTCGGCCTGAATCTTGGCCGGACAGGCGCACGCCATATCCTTCAGTCACCAGCGATCCAAAAGCGAGCGCTTCGGCGGTGGCCCAGTCGAACCCTTCGCCGTTTTCGAACATCTCACTCTTGGCCTTCAGCACACGGCCCAAAGTGCGGTGGATGGTGATTTCATCCGGCACGGTGGTAAGCGTCTTGCCAAGGCTGTCGAACAGCTTCTTCTCGATCGCGGTTTCGACATTGCGGCGCGCGGTTTCATCATCGGCCGGCTTGTTGAGGCCTGCCCAACGCCCACCGAACCAGTCAGCTTCGTTGGGTTTGTAGCCCTTGGCTGCATCGAATTCCTCTTGCAGCAAAGCCTCAAATTCATCGCGCATTTGCGGAGCAGTGCCTGCCTCGATCACGCCTTCGGAAATCAGCTGCTCGGAATAGATCTCGCTCACCTTTGGGTGCTGCTTGATCTCTTTGTACATCAGCGGCTGGGTAAAGCTCGGCTCATCGCCTTCATTGTGGCCAAATCGGCGATAGCACCACATGTCGATCACAATGTCGCGCTTGAAGGTCTGACGGTATTCCATGGCCAGCTTGCAGGCGAAGGTCACCGCTTCCGGATCATCGCCATTCACATGCAGGATCGGCGCTTGCACACCCTTCGCTACGTCGGACGGGTAAGGCGAACCGCGCGAGAATTTGGGCGCGGTTGTAAATCCGATCTGGTTGTTGATGATGAAGTGCAAGCAGCCGCCGGTGTTGTAACCGTTAATGCCGGTCAGGCTGAGGCTTTCCCACACAACACCTTGGCCTGCGAACGCTGCATCGCCATGGATCAGCACGGGCAGAACTTGCTCATGCGCGTCGAGATCTTCGCGGATCGCCTGTTGCGCGCGCACTTTGCCCAGCACAACTGGATTAACCGCTTCCAAATGGCTGGGGTTGGGCACGAGTGACATGTGCACCGAAATGCCGTCAAACTCGCGGTCGGTGCTGGTACCGAGGTGGTACTTTACATCGCCTGACCCACCGACATCATCGGGGTTGGCACTGCCACCAGAGAATTCGTGGAAGATCACCTTATATGGCTTGGCCATCACATTGGCGAGCACGTTCAGACGCCCGCGGTGAGCCATGCCATAGACGATTTCTCGCACGCCGGACGAGCCGCCATGCTTGATCACTGCTTCCAGCGCCGGGATCATCGCTTCGCCGCCGTCCAAGCCAAACCGCTTGGTCCCGACATACTTCTTGCCGAGGAAATTCTCGTAACCTTCGCCGCGGATCACCGCTTGCAGGATGGCCTTCTTACCCTCGGGCGTGAACTGGATCGTCTCGCCCGGGCTTTCGAACTTGTCTTGCAGGAATCGCCGCTCTTCAGTGTCGGCGATGTGCATGTATTCCAGGCCGACCTTGCCGCAATAGGTCGCGCGCAGTGCCTGATGCAGTTCACCCACTGTGGTCCATTCCAGACCCAGCACGCCGCCGACAAATACGTCTTCGCCTTCCGTACCCGCTAGGCCATGGAATTCGAGCGTTAGATCTTCCGGCGCTTCCTGAGAATGCAGGCCCAACGGGTCAAGATCCGCCGCCATATGGCCGCGCACACGATACAGCCGTACCAGCGTCATGGCCTTGTTCGACAGATCAGACGCATACTCCAGCGCCTTGTCATCCACCGGCTTACCAGCTTTCGCAGATGCCTCTTTGATCGCGGCCTTCAGCGTGGTGGGATCGAGCGCCTGAGTGAGCTCATCCTCTGCCTCGCCGCCGACCAGTGGCCAGTTTTTGCGCTGCCATGAGGGTCCCGCTTGCGGGCCATCTGGCGTAAAATCGTGCTGTTCGTTACCCATAATTCAAACTTTCGTGATTCCCAGCGAACGCTGGGACCTCGTGCAGTGAAGCGCAGTTTTCATGCTAGATGGACCTGTTCAGCCAAGTCGCTCCAATCGAGGTTCAAAGCCTCTATCT
>CAKZSF010000273.1 GCA_937920575.1 uncultured Sphingomonadaceae bacterium
CGTATGGTTCTTTGTTGACGGTCATAAACGCCATCTGGAGGCCGGGCAGGCGTATGAAGTGAACAACATCGTGTCGCACGGGGCGGTCAATCATGGCAATGAAGACCGGATTCACCTGATCTTCGAACATTTTGACCGCGCGGCCAGCCCACCGGCACCTGTCGGAAATGTGGCCGCCAAATAGACGTCTCAGAGCAGCGAAGAACCCGCAATAGGAATTTGTCGTCGACCAGCAGCACTGCCGTGTTGAGGGCAATCACCACGACCTGTCGGGGTTACACTCTTTTGGTGTATGGCTGGGGCTGTCTAAACGGGCTTAGGACGGTTCACGAGACATATGCTCGGCACGTTTGGCCTGGCTTTCGACTATGAATTTTTCGAGCAAGACCTGCTTCTTGGTGCG
Source organism: uncultured Sphingomonadaceae bacterium (assembly GCA_937920575.1). Classification (GTDB taxonomy): domain Bacteria; phylum Pseudomonadota; class Alphaproteobacteria; order Sphingomonadales; family Sphingomonadaceae; genus CAKZSF01. Next base: position 404 of record CAKZSF010000273.1, read on the forward strand.
GGCCACCTCGCAAGTCCGACACAGAATATCGATCGAGTCATCTTCTTGGCCGCGCAACACATGCTGGAACACCGGCCCTTCATACAAGGCATCGTAGTCGCTCTCCAGCAAATTGCCGAGGACATGCTCAAGCGTCCAATCCATGCAACACAGGGCAACATCGCCGCTCGGCATCAACACAGATTGGTAAATGCGTGGGCACAGCGCAAGCTCACCCACGAGCCTCTCAGGCGTGGACCGGCCACTGATTTCTATATTGCCCGCCCGGGTGTTGATCCAGCGATTCTCAGGCTCGAGCCCGTGTTTAGACAACAGCGTAGCGACAGTTTTATGAACTGCTTCCGGACCATCCTCCCCTTCATGAACGTGAAATGCGATGTTAGAAATGTCGCTGTCGATCAACTTCTGCAAGGCATCCAGATAGGTGTCATCGACGATGATCCGCGTAAGCTCTTTCGTATCGGGCAAATGCACCGCGAATTTCGCAAACGGGATATGTTTGAACTGTTCGACCTGTGTGGCCGTCAGTCCCATGACCGTCGTCGACAATCTGACAGGCAAACCAATTTCGTGAGCATAGAGGATCATTTGCGTGCATGATGGGTTGAGAAACGGCTCGTAATAGCCAGTGAAATCAACCGTCACATCGCTGGGCAGCTTGTCGACACATTGCTTGAACACGTCGAAGCTCATTCGCGACGGGCCGCCAAACTGCTTGTACGCTGTTCCGATGCTCGCCTGAGGGCAATAGGAACACAGGACGCCGCACCCAATACCGGTTGAAATTAACAACCCTCTGTTCACGTCAGCCCCCTTACCATTGGCAAAGCCTGCCCGATGCCCAAGTGATTGGCTACCCGCAATGCGCGCCTTTGTGAACAGCGGACTTTCCTGTGTTTCGCATCAGGCACCATCAGGGGCCATTTCCTTCCCCGCGATCACGCGATTGCCACATGCCAGCCTATCGGTTGCGGGTATCAATCCGAGGGCGCGAGCATTAACGCTCCAGCAAGGCCAGCATTCTGGCCAAGGCCTGGTGAGACGATCTTGTGTTTAGACCCGCCCGGAAAATATGTTGCGCCGAGTTCCGATGTTCTGTGATTCACACGTTCAAGCAAGCCAGCCGTTTTCATGACCCCGCCGCCAAAAACGATGGTCTCGACTGCCGTCATAGCGATGAGAGAGTGCGCCAGCTGCGCCAGATAATCGGCGATGATTTCATGCGCCTTGTGATCTGCTGGCAACTCGGAAAGCGACGGTCCCCAACGCGCTTTGATAGCCGGGCCGCTCGCCAACCCTTCTAAGCAGTCGCTGTGGTGCGGGCATATCCCCTTGAACTCGCGATCATCCCCATGGCGGCGCGGGAAGATGTGGCCCATCTCCGGGTGCGCGGCTCCATGGACGGCCTGTCCGTCGAACACGAGACCTCCACCAATTCCGGTCCCCACGGTGATGTAGGCAAGCGATGATGCCCCTTTTCCCGCGCCGTACTGATACTCGGCAAGCGCAGCTCCGTTCACGTCAGTGTCGAAGCCGATGGGCACTCCAAAGCGTTTGGTAAAGTAGCCAGCCACGTCGCAATTCGACCATCCCGGTTTAGGGGTGTTGGTGATGTGACCCCATCGCGGTGATGATCCATCGAGATCGACAGGGCCAAAGCTCGCAATTCCTAGCGCGCTGATCGGTCGCTGACTTTCAAACCACTCGCTGGCTTCAGCCAAGGTCGTCGCAGGATCACGCGTGGGAATTTCATGCCGTTTGAATATCTCAGTCGGTGAATGTCCCACTGCAAGCACGAACTTGGTTCCGCCAGCCTCTATACCACCCAATAACGGTTTGTCCGGCTGACTCATGCGTCCACCAATTCAGCAAGCTCGCAGCGGTCGCCATCAATCGTGAGTTTCAAGAGTGGGGCGGGTACGCCGCCAAACAATCTGTTGGCTTCGCCGGGATCTGTGGGGACAGGCTCGCCGTTCAGGCCGCGAAAATCGACAAAGCTGGAAACCAGAAGCTCGCGCGTCACAAACCAGCTGTAGCTTTGGAGAGGCTCCTCATCGGGATTGGCGAGCACCAGTCCCGTTCCGTTGAGGGGACGATACTCGCCCAGCAGATTGTCGGAAACCATACCATACAGGCCGTTTGGAGCATGGTTCAGACCGGGCGCGAATGTCGAATTCTGAGTCGCCCAAAACGCGTAATAGGAACCATCGTGGTAGACGACGTGAGCACGTTCCAGCTCATTGTTGACATCGTCGGCATGGACCAGCGGTGGCAACAGTTTCCAACCATTGTCAGTCCGCTCGGCGATACCGACTGCGCCATTATAGTCGCTGCTGGTACCGGCAAGAGATGCGGTGAAGATCAAATACTCCCGCCCGTCGGCAGGGTCGCGGAAATAGGCCGGGTCACGGAATGCCTTGATCTTGCCAGCTTCTCCCTCATGCGCGTCCGCCAACATATATTCTGGCGCGAGTTCGCTGATCGAAGCGCGGGGCGCAGTCCATTCATCCGGCAACCCATCGGGGCCGATAATGGCATGGGATTCTACGAGGCGTTGTTGATAGCCTCCTGGACACTGGCTTGTCCCGGCCGCCGTGAAATACAGGCTGACGATTTCGCCATCAGTTATCGCGGAACCCGCCCATTCGCGCTCATAATCCACTGCGTGATCGGGCAACACATCGCCGAGATCGAACCAGTTTCCTGACTTGAGCTCGATTAGACGAATTTTCGCCTCAAAGTGACGTAGACTTGGGTCGCCACGATCTGTTGCGGACAAGGCCATCCATAATTCGCGCCCGTGGATTGACGCGACAAAACCGTTGCGGTCCTGGATTGGCCACATATCCCAATAGACACGTCCAGTTTCGAGGGATGAAGGACCGTAATCTTTGATGATTGGAATGCGCGGAGTGTGTGAGGCTTTTATCTTGCGCACACAGTCGGCGGTCCAGGCAGTCGTCATGCCAGTACCCTAAGCAAGTGGTTGAAAAAGAAAAGGGCCGACCAAAAAGGGAGGTGTCTGGTCGGCCCTCATCCGCTGCATCAGAATTCGAAACGAACCGACGCGGCAATCGTGCGGCCCGCAATAGAGCGTGCCCGTACGATACCGTTGGCCGGGATCGATCCTTCCTCTGCCTCGGTGTAGCCTTCGCTGTTAAACAGGTTGGTGGCATTGAGCGCCAATTCGACCTGTTCGACAGGACGAACAGCGAGGTATGCATTGATCTGCGCGTATGCCGGCAGCTCCAGCTGGTTGCTGTCCTGCGTAAAGCTGTCCGTAGTGCCAATCATATTTGCACCAGCTTTGAAGAAACCGTCGTCATATTGCGCTGTAGCTTGATAGACGAAGTCGGCCTGACGACGCGGGGTGTTGCCGATGATCGCTGCATTGAGCGAATCTTTGATTTCGGCATCAGTCCACGTTGCACCCGCGCTCAGGGTGAACGGTCCAGTCGAATACGAACCTTCGAGCTCAATGCCGTAGGCCTCGTAATCGGTGTCCGTCAGGAGCAAAGGAGCGATCTCTACGTTCGTCTCGCTGGTTTCAGCGAAAAAGCCCGTTGCGTAAATCGACAGTCCGCTTCCCTGGTACTTCAGGCCCATTTCAAGCTGATTGACATCGGCAATCACGCCATCATCGCCGCCGGGTAGGCCGCCATCAGTGCGGCTGACCGCTGGCGAGAACAGGCTACGGTCGGCGGTGTGACGTCCGCCCTGACTGTACCGCGCAAAAATGCCGAGATCATCTGTAAGCAGATAGTTGGCACCGAGCGACCA